>NZ_JBZQEK010000151.1:0-53633 GCF_058719085.1 Candidatus Benthicola sp. | reverse complement strand
TTCGGCCGCACGTTCGGCGGCTCGACGGCCGTGTACACGGGCACGTCGCTCGTGGCGCCGGCCCGGGTGCTCGAACGGTGGGGGGTTCCGGGTCTGGAGGCCGGCGATGTCGCCCGCCGCTGCGAGAGCTTCGCTGCGCAGAACCACGTGCACCTCCTTCCCGACGACGAGATCAACGACAACAACCGGCTGTTCGTCGAGGGGTGCGAGGCCTCGGGATATCGGGCGGAGCAGTTTCCGGTCAACGTGCGCGGTTGCCGCGGATCCAGCCTGTGCAACCTCGGGTGTCCGAATCGGGCCAAGCAGGGCACCGATGTGGTCCAGATTCCTTTCGCCGAGCGAGCCGGGGTCGAGGTCATCACGCGGGCCGAGGTGCTGAACATCGAGGAGCGGAGCCTGCGAATCCGGGTCCAGGCGCCGGAGGCAGGGGAGAAAGGGGGACGGCCCGAATGGGCGCCGGGCGAGTACCATCTGGATGCATCGGTGGTCATCGTCGCCGGGGGGTCGATCGGGAGCACTTCGCTTCTTCTCCGTTCCGGATTCGGACGCGGGCTGCCCCGACTGGGAGAAGGCTTCACCTGCCACCCGGCCCTGATCCTGGTCGCCGAGCACGGGCGCGAGATCACCAACGACGTCGGGCACCCGAAGAGTTTCTTCCTCGACCGGGCGGAGGAAGAGCGCTTCGTGCTGGAAACGTGCATGTACTTCCCGTTCGTGACCGCCAAGAACCTGACGGGCTTCGGGGCGTCGCACAGCGCGCTCATGAAGGCGTTCCGTCGACTCCAGATGATCCTGGTGCTGGCGTGCGACCGGGCGGTTCCCGGCAATCGCATTTCGGTCGACCGGGCCGGTCGGCCCCGGGTACACTATCGCTTCACCCCGGAGGTCCGGCAGGCCCTGGCCGCCGCCAATCGGACCGCCGCTCGCGTGTTCTTCGGCGCCGGCGCGCTCCGGATCCACGCCCCGCTGGCCGACCCTCCAATGCTCGACCGCAGTGAGATCGGGCGCATCGACGAGCGCATCACGGCCGGGTCGTTCCTGCCCGGAAAGACATCGGTATCCGCCGCTCACCTCATGGGCGGCTGCGGAATGGGCAGCAGCCCCCGGGACTCGGTCACCGACGCCTGGGGGCGGGTGCACGGAATCCCGTGGCTGCGGGTCGCCGATTCCAGCCTCTTTCCGGACAGCCTCGAGATCAACCCTTATCTGACGGTGATGGCCCTCGCCGACCGGGCAGCCGAGGCCGTGCGCTCCGAGATCGGGGATCTCCCGTCCGCCGCACCCGGACGGCGCGCGTGAGTCCCGGGTCGGGATCCGGCGCTCCGGTCGGGGCCGAAGCGGTGGTCCGGGCCCTCGAGGATGAGGGGATTCCGTATGCCTTCGGTATCCCGGGCACGCACAACATCGAGCTGTACGATCGGCTGGCCGCCTCGAGCGTCGTCGAGACGATCCTGGTTACCGACGAGCAGAGCGCCTCGTTCATGGCCGACGGCCTGTGGCGGGCCTCGGGTCGGCTCGGGTGCGTGAACCTCGTCCCCGGGGCCGGATTCACCCACGCGCTCTCGGGCATCGCCGAGGCCTACCTGGACCACGTGCCGATGCTGGTCCTGGGATGCGGAATCCGTCGGGACACGGGACATGCCTTTCAGCTTCACGACGTCGATCAGCTGGCCATCGCCCGCCCCATCACCAAGGGCGTGTTCAGGCCGCTTCAGGGCGATGACATCTACCCGACGGTTCGGAGGGCCTGCGCCCTGGCCCGGTCCGGAGCTCCGGGGCCGGTCTTCGTGGAAATCCCAGCTCATCTGTACCTGAGGCCGGGATACGACGCGGCGGGCCCGTCCGCGGAGATCGACCGAACCGTGGAGCGCCTGCCCGCGCCGACGGGAGAAGACATCGAGCAGCTTGCCGGGGCCCTGCTCGCCTCCCGCCGTCCCCTGCTCTACCTGGGTGCGGGGGCCGCCCCGGCTTCCGACCGCCTGGTCGAGCTCGCCGAGCTGCTCGAGTCCCCGGTGGCGACGACACTGCAGGGAAAGGGCGTCTTCCCCGAGAGCCACCCGCTCTCCCTGTGGCCGGGATTCGGAAGGGCGGCTCCGCCTTTCGCACGTCGCATCGTCTCGGGCTGCGATGCGACCCTGGCGATCGGGTGCCGCTTCGCGGAGGTCGGCACCGGCAGCTACGGTCTGGAGCCTCCCCGACCGCTGCTGCACGTGGACATCGATCCGGCCGCTCTCGACGCGAATTTCGAATCCGACCGGTCCGTCGTGGCGGACTCCGCGCTGCTGGTTCCCGCCCTCGTAGACGAGCTGCGTGACATGCGGGGGCGATCGGAGGGGATGGAGAGCCGAGCGGACGGGGAGCTGAGGTCCTCCATCGCCGCAGGCCTCGAATCGGTCCGACAGGAGCAGCGGGCTTCCGGCGACGACCACAAGGTGACGCCGGCCCGGCTGTTCGCGGCGCTCCAGCGGCGCCTCGGCCCGGACACCGTGTTCGCTACGGACAGCGGAAACGGCACCTTTCTCGCAGCTGAAATGCTGGTTCTCGATCGACCGGGCCGCTTCCTGGCCCCGGTGGACTACTCGTGCATGGGCTATTCCGTCCCGGCAGCGATCGGGGCGAGCCTCGGGCAGCCGGGCACTCCGGTCGTCGCCCTCGTCGGCGACGGCGCCTTCCTGATGACCGGCCTCGAGATGCTCACTGCGGCGCACCGCGAGCTCCCGATCGCCTTCGTCGTCCTGCGGGACCGTGAGCTCGCTCAGATCGCCCAGTTCCAGCTGACCGCCTATGGACGAAAGGAGAACAGCGCCGTGCCCGACTACGACCTCGCATCGCTGGCGCGCGGAGTCGGCGTCGAGGCCCTCTCACTCGGCGATGATGGCGAGATCGACGACGTGGTGGACGGGATCTCCCGGCTTCTCGAACGGAGTCGCCCGGTGGTCGTCGACGTCGACATCGATTACTCCCGGAAGACGTGGTTCACGCGCGGCGTCGTTCGAACCAACCTCGGCCGCCTCCCCTGGAACGACCGCCTGCGGATGATCGGCCGGGCCGTGGCGCGCCGGCTGACCGGGTGAGTGGGCGGGTCCTCCTTGTCACCCTCTGACGAAACCCCGTATTGTGGCCCGTCGGAGTCCCTGTTCCTCCACCCCCGGACACGGAGGGAGCGTTGACCTGGATACTGATCCTGCTGGCCGTGGTGCTCGTCGCCGGCATTTCCATCTACAATTCGCTGGTCAAGCTGCGCACGCAGGCAGAGAGCGCCTGGGCCGACGTGGATGTGCAGCTCAAGCGACGGTGGGACCTGATTCCGAACCTCGTGGAGACGGTGAAGGGGTACGCGAGCCACGAGAAGGACACGCTCGAGGCCGTGGTCGAGGCCCGAAACCGCGCCATGGCGGCGTCGGGACCGGCGGACCAGGCGAAGGCCGAGAACATGCTGACGGGAGCGCTCAAGTCCCTGTTCGCGCTTTCGGAGGCCTATCCGCAGCTCCGGGCCGTCGAGAGCTTTACCCGCCTTCAGGAGAGCCTCGGCGAGATCGAGGGCGCGGTACAGAACGCCAGACGCTACTACAACGCCGTGGTGCGCGACTACAACACCAAGGTGGAGCAGTTTCCCTCCGTGCTGGTCGCGAACGCGTTTCGATTCCAGAAGGAGGAGTTCTTCGAGCTGGCCGAGCCTGCGCAGCGCGAGGCTCCGCAGGTCCAGTTCGGAGGTGGGGGCGACTGATCCGGGCAACGGGCCAGGCATGATCTCCACCGCTTTCCGTTCCGCGTCGTCCCGATCCCGACTGATCGCCGGGCTCCTCGCCCTCGTGCCTGGCGTCGCTGCGCCGGCCGTCGCCGGCGCCCCTGACCTCGGGCCCGAGCCGACGGTCCGATCCTGGCACATCGAGGACTTCCACGCCGAGATTCAGGTCCACCGCAGCGGAGTCGTCGAGGTCTCGGAACGGATCGCGGTGCGCTTCGAGGGATCGTACAACGGGATCTTCCGGACGATTCCGATCGAGTACCGTACGCGGCGTCACCTCAACTACACGCTCCGTCTCGAGGTGCTGGCGGTGGAGGACGGCGAGGGGCGTGACCTCCGTTACGAGACCAGCCGGGAGCGTCATTTCCGCAAGGTCAAGATCTGGGTCCCCGACGCCCGGGACGCGATCCGAACCGTGGTGATCCGGTACCGGGTGGAGAACGCGCTCCGGTTCTTCGACGAGGAGGATCAGGCGTGGGATGAGCTCTACTGGAACGTCACGGGGGATGAGTGGCCGGTCCCGATCGAGCGGGCCAGCGCCCGCGTGCGGCTTCCCGCCGCGGTGAGCGGGATCCGGGCCCGTGGATTCACGGGCGGATACGGATCGACGGAAGAGTCGGTGGACGTGAGCACCTCCGATTACCTGGTCGACGTCCGCTCCACCCGATCGCTGGGAATTCACGAGGGGCTGACGCTCGCCATCGCCTGGGATTCCTTCATCGGCGGGGCGACGGCCGCGACCGGCGAGGAAGGCCGCGAGTACCTGATCCGCCGGCCGAGCGCGTGGGACCGGGTCCGCGGCTTCCTCCGGAGCAACTGGCCGCTGCTGCTTCCCCTGATCGCCCTGTTCGTCATGTGGCGCCTGTGGATGCGTCACGGCCGGGACCCGGAGAGGCTGCCGATCGCGCCCCGGTACGAGCCGCCCTCGGGACTCACCCCGGCCGAGGTCGGCGTGCTGGTGGACAACCGGCCGGACCTCCGGGACGTGACGTCGATGATCGTGGACCTCGCCGTCCGGGGTTACCTGGTCATCGAAGAAACGGAGGAGGAGCGGTTCCTCGGCCTGGTCAAGGAGAAGGAGTACGTCCTCGAGCTGCGCAGGGACGACCTTTCGGACCTCAAGAGCCACGAACGCAAGCTCGTGCGGGGCATCTTCGGGACCCCACGGGTTGGTGAGCGGGTCCCCATGTCCGACCTGGAGAACGAGTTCTACAAGGAGCTTCCCGGAATCAAGGATCGAATCTTCCGGGAGCTGATGGACCTCGGCTACTATCGACGTCGTCCCGATCGGGTGCTGGCCGCCTGGATCTTCGGCGGACTCGCGGTCGGTGGCGTCGTGGCCGGTCTCGGTACCGTGGCGGGCGCGCAGTACGGGATGGCCCCACTGACCGTGGTTCTGGCCGGCGCCCTCACCGCCGCGGTGGTGATCGGCTTCGGGATCTTCATGCCGGCGCGGACGGTGGCCGGAACCCGGGCGCTCGAGGCGTGCCTCGGCTTCGAGGAATTCCTCGGCCGGGTGGAGTCCGACCGGTTCAGGAAGATGATCACGGGCCCCGAGATGTTCGAGCGCTACTTGCCGTACGCCATGGCGCTCGGAGTGGAGAGGGCGTGGGCGGCCGCCTTCGCCGGCATCTATTCGGAACCACCCGACTGGTACCGGGGAACCGGATACCGGACCTTCCATCCCGGCCTCTTCGTCGGCGACCTCTCCGGCATGACCAGCCACGCGGCCACGGCCATGACCTCGGCCCCGAGGAGCTCCGGCGGGTCCGGGTTTTCGGGAGGAGGAGGGGGAGGATTCTCCGGCGGCGGCTTCGGCGGCGGCGGTGGAGGCGCATTCTGATCTTCACCGAGCGGGCACGGAGCACACGGGGGCTCCGTGGTGTAGGTTGACCGCGTTCGAGGCGCGGGACGACAGGAGCCCGGCCTCGGCACATGGGGTACGAACCTGATCCTGAGCAAACGAGGGAGCATGTCATTCTCGATCAGTCATAGAACGGGCAGCCGTCTTCTCGGACTCGTGTTCGCGCTCACCGCGGTGGCGGTTTCCGACGCGGTCGCCCAGACCGACGGCTCCGAGCGCATCTCGAGCGGTCTCGATGCCGCGGCGGAGCGCTACGCGGGAGACGTGGCCTGGCTGGCGGACGACGCGCGGAAGGGTCGCGGCCTCGGCTCCGCGGGCCTGGCAGAAGCGGGTCTCTGGATGGAAGAGCAGTTCCGGGCCATCGGGCTCGAGCCGGCAGGGGACGACGGAGGATACCGTCACGTGTTCGGCGTGCCCATCGCCGACCCGGCGAACCCGCACGCTCAGAAGGGCTTCATCTATGCCTTCAACGTGATCGGCCGCCTGCCGGGCAACGGGGAGCTCGAAGGAGTCATCCTGATCGGAGCACACTACGATCACCTCGGCTACGGGGGCGAAGGCACGGGATCGCTGGAGCCCGATTCCCGATCGATTCACAACGGGGCGGACGACAACGCGTCCGGCACGGCCGCGCTTCTCGAGGTCGCCCGCCAGATGAAGGAGCGGCGAGGCGAGCTGAAGCGTGACGTGGTGTTCATGGCGTTCTCCGCTGAAGAGGAAGGACTGGTCGGCGCCAGCAACATCGTCCGCCGTCCGCCGGAAGGGCTGGCGATGGAAGACGTCGTCGCGATGCTCAACATGGACATGGTCGGGCGCCTGCGGGACGACAACGTGTCCGTGCTCGGGGGAGACTCGGCGGAGGAGTGGGACGACCTCGTGGGCCCGCTGTGTGAGCGCTATGGTCTCGTCTGCGCGATCGGCGGAGACGGATACGGCTCCTCGGACCAGGCGGCATTCTTCGCGGCCGACATCCCTGTGCTTCACTTCTTCACCGGGACGCACGCCGAGTACCATAAGCCGTCCGATGATTCCGACCTGATCAACGCCGAGGGTGGCGCCCTGGTGGCCTGGCTCGTTTCGGACGTGGCCGGCGTTCTGGCGAACCGGCCCGGCACGCTCACCCTGGTGAAGACGTCCGATGGCCCGCAGCAGCGGCGCATGGCGCTCAAGGCGCGCCTCGGCACGATCCCCGACTACGCGGGTCCGCCCGATGGATCGCCGGGTCTGCTGCTCTCCGACGTGCGCCCCGACAGCCCGGCAGCCGACGCCGGACTGCAGCGCGGAGACATCATCGTGCAGATCGGAGACATGGAGATCGCCAGCGTCCAGGACTACATGGTGATCCTCTCCGAGGCAGAGCCCGGAGACACCGCACCCGTCCGCGTGATCCGGGATGGGCAGCCGGTGGAGCTGGAGGTGACGTTCGGAGAGCCGCGCTGAACGGACGGAGGCAGCGATGCTCGCGGTAAGGACGGTTCTGTTCCCGACGGACTTCTCGGCCCTCGCGGACACGGCGCTGGACTACGCCCTCGCCCTGGCCGAGGAGCACGGGGCCGTCCTGCACATGCTCCACGCGGTGGTCCTGCATGCCGATGACCCGAACGACCCCGCGCACCACTTCCCGGATGCGGCGGAGATCGAGGCCCGGCTGGAGGAGGTCGCGGAGAACCGCATGGCCGAGCGATTGGAGAAGCGCGGAGTCACCGGAGTCGAGGTCGTGCGCGCGCAGCGCCGCGGAGTCTCGGTCGCACCCGTCATCCTGGAGTACGCGGAGTCGATCCACGCCGATGTGATCGTGATGAGCACCCACGGACGGCGCGGTCTCAGTCACGCCATCATCGGGAGCGTGACGGAGGAGGTGGTGCGCCTCTCGCCCCGGCCCGTCCTCACGATTCGGGGATCGGAGGAAGGACCCGCGCCGACCAAGATCGAGAACGTCCTCGTCCCGGTCGATTTCTCTCCTCACTCGGAGAGCGCCGTACAGCACGCGATCGAGGTGTGCCGGACGTACGGCAGTCGGCTTCACCTTCTGCACGTATTCGAACAGCCGGTGACTCCCGAGGTCTACCTGGGGGGCGGATCCGTCTTCGGTCTCGATTTCTCCAGGCAGGAGGCCAGTCTTCGCCAGGCGCTCACGGACCTAGCCCGGCGCATGGGAGCGGACGAGACGGTGGCGCTGCACGTGCTGGAGGGCCGCGCCGTGTCCGGTATCCTCACCACGGCCGATGAGATCGGCGCCGATCTGATCGTGATCGCCACCCACGGGTTGGGTGGGCTGACGCACGTCCTGCTCGGGAGCGTGACCGACAAAGTGGTTCGACGCGCCTCGTGTCCGGTTCTCACGGTCAAGGCCTTCGGTGAATCGCTGCTCGAATGACCGAGACCGGCGCAGGAGGCCCGTCGGGCAGCGGCACGCAGGGCACACGGTCTCTCGGGACCCTGGATGCGCTGTACGAGAGCACGCGGGCGCTCGGTCTGCAGGACTCCCTCCAGGAGCTCCTGTCCGAGGTCCTCGAGCGGGCGAGGGATCTGATCGGATTCGAGCACGCGGCCGTCATGCTCCTGGACGAGGACACCCGGCGCCTCACGGTCGAACACCTGATCGGATACGGTGAGCGAGCCGAAGACATACGGTCCGCTTCCCTGGCGCTGGGACAGGGCCTCAGCGGTTGCGCGGCGAGGAACCGGGAGGCGGTCCGCGTCGGGGACGTGTCCGAGGACCCGCGATACGTCTCGGGCCTCGACGAAGCCCGCTCGAACCTCGCCGTACCGCTGATCGTCGGGAATCGGGTGGCCGGCGTGATCAACGTCGAATCCGAGCGCCTGTACGCCTTCACCCCGGAGCACGAGAAGCTGCTGACCGTGCTGGGCACGCAGGCGGCGCTGGGAATCCTGGCGTTCAAGGCCCGCACCGAGCTGCGCCAGCGGATCGACCAGCTGAGCGCCCTGTACAGGATCTCGAACCTGGCCAGCGAGGTCGGGGCCATCGGAGCGACGCTCAACTCCATACTGGAGATCGCCGGCGAGGTCATACCCCAGGGACAGTCGGCCATCCTGCTCCTCGATGACTCCGGACGTCACCTTCGAGTCGCAGCCGGCCAGGGTTACCAGGCGGCCGTCCGCTTCCTCGAGATCCCCGTCGGTCAGGGCGTGACCGGGCGCTGTGCCGAGACCGGCCTGACCCAGATCGTCCACGACATCGCCGAGCTCGAGGACGAGATGGCCTACATTCCGGGTATTCCCGGCGCGCGAAGCGAGGTGGCCGTCCCGCTCGTGGCCGACGGTCGGATCATCGGCGTGTTCAACGCCGAGTCGGTGGAACCTAACGCCTTCGGAGACGAGCACGTCCAGACGCTCACCGTGATCGCGCGCCAGGTGGCGACCGTGATTCGGAGCGCTCAGCTCCTCGAACAGACCCGGCGCCTGGCGATCACCGACGCGCTGACCGGACTGTTCAACCGGCGCCATTTCAACCAGCAGCTGGAGGAGAACGTCGGCCGGGCCACCCGGTACGATGAGCCTCTCGCCCTGGTGTTCCTGGACGTGGACCACTTCAAGTCGGTCAACGACAAGTTCGGCCACCAGGCCGGGGACCGCTGCCTGCAGGTGCTCGCCCGCACGCTGCGGGACAGCGTCCGGGATAGCGATCAGATCGCACGTATCGGCGGCGAGGAGTTCGCCATTCTTCTCATTCGTGCGGACCGGGAACTCGCGCTGAGCATCGCGGAGCGTCTCCGGAACCGGATCGACGACCTCGTTCTGGAAGAAGATCCGCCGCTTCCGGTGGGCCTGACGGCATCGCTCGGAGTGGCCTTCCTCCGCGAGGACGGGGATGACCCCAAGTCCCTGATGCGCGCGGCGGACCGGGCTCTGTACACCGCCAAGAGGCTGGGGCGCAACCGGCTCGTACTGGCATCCGAGGCCGCCGCCCTCGAGAGTCGAAACGAAGGCTGAGTAGATGAAAAGGAGTCAAGGGTGAGCGATTCGCTGTCATCGAAGCACTGCGTTCCCTGCCGCGGGGGCGTTCCGCCTCTTTCGGGCGAGCCGCTGCGCGCGCTTCAGGAAGAGCTGGGGGGCGGCTGGGAGGTCGTGGACGAACACCATCTTCACAAGGTGTTCTCGTTCCCCGATTTCGTCACCGCTCTCGAGTTCACCAACCAGGTGGGTGAGCTGGCGGAAGCGGAGGGACATCACCCCGACATCCTGCTCTCGTGGGGCAGGGTCGAGATCGAGATCTTCACGCATAAGATCGATGGCCTCACGGAGAGCGATTTCATTCTCGCGGCCCGCATCGACCGGCTGTAGCCCCGCGCCGTGAGCCGCGATGACAGTCTCGAGATCCTGTTTCTCGACTCCTGGTTCACGGACCGCGCCCGGGGAAGCGGATCCGCCGTCGCGATCGCCGGTCTGGCCGGCGGACTTCGGAGAATCGGCCACCGGGTGACGGTCCTCCGCGCTCCCCGGCGCCTGCTGACCTCCGACCTCACTCGCCTGGTTGCCAACCTCGGATACCGTCGCAGAGCTCGCGGACTCGAGCCCGACCTGGTGGTCGGATTCGACCTCGACGGATTCTGCGTCCGGTGGACCGGCTGTCCGTACGTGGTGGCCCTCAAGGGGGTCGCGGCGGACGAGATGCGCTTCGAGCGAGGCTGGACACGGCTGCGCCTCCGCCTCCTCGCGCTTCTCGAGCGGCACAACGCGCGGCAGGCCGATCGCGTGATCACCACCAGCGAGTACAGCCGCCGTGCCGCCATCGAGGCGTACATCCTGCGGCCGGAGGACGTCGCCGTCGTTCCCGAGGGTATCGATGTCGAGGGCTGGCTGCGGCGGGGCGACCGGACGCCGGAGGAGGGTCCGCCGGTGATCGTCAGCGTCGCGCGTCAGTATCCGAGAAAGAACACCTCGACGCTGATCCGAGCGATGTCGCAGGTGCTGGACACGGTCCCCGACGCCCGTCTGAGGATCATCGGGGACGGACCGGAGCAGCCCCGACTGACCGAGCTGGTCGAACGGCTCGGTCTCGAGGAATCGGTGGACCTGTTGGGCTCCCTCTCCGGCGTGGACTCGGTCCGGGAGGAGCTCTCGCGAGCGACCGTGTTCTGTCTGCCCTCGCGACAGGAGGGCTTCGGCCTCGTGTTCCTCGAAGCGATGGCTGCCGGGCTCCCGATCGTGGCGGCCGACTGCGGAGCGGTACCCGAAGTGGCGCCCCATGGCGAGGTTGCGCTTCTCGTCGATCCCGATGACGTGGGAGGTCTGGCCGAGTCGCTCCTCCGCCTCCTCCAGGAGCCGGATCTCCGGCGAACCCTCGTCGCGGGCGGCACCGAGCGCTGGCGCCGGTTCGACTGGGCTCGCGTCGCGCGGCTCTTTCTGGCCGAGGCCGGCCTGGCCTGACTTGCTCCCGGAGCGGACTCGAGCCGATATTGTCCGCTTCGACACGTCCGCTTCCGGCGACGAGGACGACGGGCCGGCGGCGGCTTTCTGCGGACCGATCAGGAGGCTATCGAGCTGATGCGTGATCCCACGGGTTCGAACTCGCAGCCCGCCTCGCCCGCCGTTCCCGGCGACACTTCTTTCTTCGGACATCCCCGGGGCCTCGCCACTCTCTTCTTCACGGAGATGTGGGAGCGATTCAGCTATTACGGCGGTCGCGGCATCCTCATCCTGTTCATGACGGCGGCCGTCGCAGAGGGCGGACTCGGAATGAGCGCCGCCGAGGCGGCGCCGATCTACGGGCTCTACGTGGCCCTCGTGTACCTGGCCGCCCTTCCCGGGGGCTGGGTAGCCGACCGGCTCCTCGGACAGCGCGATTCGGTGTTCTACGGCGGTGTGCTGATCGCTCTTGGAAACGCCGGCCTCGCGACCCCGGGCATCACCACCTTCTACCTCGGTCTCCTCGGAATCGTACTCGGCACCGGACTCCTGAAGCCGAATGTGAGCGCCATCGTCGGCGACATCTATCCCGACGATGCCCCCGACGCCGGAGCCAGGCGGGACGCCGGGTTCTCGATCTTCTACATGGGCATCAACATCGGCGCTCTCATCGCTCCCTTCGTGACCGGCTTTCTGGCTGAAAGCCCGCGATTCCGCGCCATTCTGGATGGGTGGGGCATCGATCCGGCCTCGTCGTGGCACTGGGCGTTCGGAGCCGCCGCCGTCGGCATGGCGGCGGGGCTGGTTCAGTACAAGCTCGGCGGCCGCTTCCTCGGAGCGGCGGGACACCTGAGCGACGAAGCGCGCGGTGCGAGGGGCTCGGCGGTCCGGCAATTCGTTCTCGGCGTGGGCGCCCTGTTCGTGATCCTCGGCGCCCTGTGGGGTGTCAACGCCACCGGCATCCTCACCATCACGCTACAGGGTGCCGCCCAGGCGACCGGGGTGGTGATCTTCGCCGTGGCCGTCATCTTCTTCACCCAGGTGATCGCGTTCGGAGGCCTCGAACCCGTCGAGAAGAAGCGGGTGTTCGTGATCTTCCTCCTGTTCGTGGGCGCGGCCATCTTCTGGGCCGGATTCGAGCAGGCCGCCTCTTCGTTCAACCTGTTCGCGCGCGAGCGGGTGGACCGGATCGTGTTTGGAGAGGAGTTCCCGACCGCGTGGTTCCAGGGCGTGAATCCCACGTTCATCATTCTGCTCGCGCCCGTGTTCGCGTCCCTCTGGGTGTGGCTAGCGCACCGGAACCGGGAGCCTTCACTCCCCGTCAAGTTCGGCCTCGGCCTGGTCCTCATGGCTGCGGGCTTCTTCGTCGTAGCCTGGGCAGCCACCTACACGAATCCGGGCATGGCCGACGACCCGGGATCCGGTGTGTCGCTGGCGTGGCTCGCGGCCACCTACTTCCTTCACACATGCGGAGAGCTCTGCCTCAGCCCTGTCGGTCTGAGCAGCGTCACGAAGCTGTCGCCGCGCAAATACGTCGGCCAGATGATGGGGACATGGTTCATGGGAGCAGCGCTCGGCAACCTGATCGCCGGCCTGGTGGCAGGCTATTTCGAGATTCTGCCGCTTCCGAGTCTGTTCGCGTGGGTCGGCGTCACCGGCCTGGTGGCGGGACTCTTCTTCTTCGTGTTCTCCCGTCCGATTCGACGGATCATGGGCGGCGTACACTAGCGGCACGCGATTCGGCACCTCGGCCCGGTGAACCGCGCGGGCCGTTCCGAGGGCCGGTCTCCCCTGGAGGCCGGCCCTTGTCATTGTAGGGCGAGTAGCGACATTGGCGCGAGTCGATCGGCATTCGTCTCCCGAAACCGGAGCGGCGCGGCACGGTGATCATCTCCAGCGGTGTGGAGTCTCTCGACGAGCGCGTGGGAGGGCTTCGAGCCGGCGGACTGTATTTGTTGACCGGGACGCCGGGATCGGGCAAGCTGGCATTCCTCCTGCAATTCCTGTCGGCGGGTCTGGAAGCGGACGAGAGGATGGCTTTCCTGGGAGGACACACCCCGGAAGAGATGCTCTCGCGTGCCCGCCACTGGGGAATCACCGGACTCGAGGAGGCCTGGCGCCGCGGTAGATTCCTGCTTCTCGGGTTCCGGGGCGAATATCCGCGCAGGATTCTCCAGGCGACGGACCCCGAAGAGGCGTTCACGGAGCTCACGGGAGTGCTCGAAGGCCCGGTGAGCCGTCTCGCCGTGGACCCCGGGACGATGCTGTGGGAGACGAGAGCCGGCACCGCCATGGCGAGCTCGTTCGTCCAGTGGCAGGAGGCCAGCGGAGCGACCGTGATGGCCACGGCGGTGACCGATCTCGACCGGAACCCGCCTCCGTCGACCGAGTGGGTGGCTCGGCGGGCCTCCGGCGTATTCCGTCTCGGACGGTCCACCGGACCGCTGCGGGACCTCGCGGTCTACCGCATGCAGCCGCCCATCGACGACCCGGGTGCGATCACGCTCGAGCTCAGGAAAGGCGCCGGACTCGCACGGCCGTCGAATCGACCCGGTCGGCGGGCCAGTGACGTGGCGCCAGCCGACCGGCGGCGGCTGCTCCTCGTCCGCCTGACGGACGCTGTCGCGGAGGACGTGGAACGGTGGCTGCGATCGGAGTACGAGCTGCGTGTGGCCCGGAGTCCCGCGGAGGGGATCACCCTTCTCGAATCGGAAGGATGGGGAGGGGTGTGCATCGGGGTCGATCGGGCCGGCGTCGAGAAGGCCGTGGACCTGTGTCGCACGATGCGCGACCTGACTCCCGGCCCCCTCGTCGTCCTGTCCCGGGGCCAGCTTCGGTCCTCGGATCGCGCCCGGGCGATCGAGTCGGGAGCAGACGACGTCATCCGGCAGGATGTGGCGCTGCGTGAGCTCAAGTCCCGGTTCCGGCGTCCCGCCGCCTGCGTCACCTCCGTCCGGGAGACCGGATCCCGACCGGATCGCCCTTTCCCCCTGCCGGACCTTCTGGAGCGGGACGAGTTCGCGGCCGAGGCCCGGAGACGGCTCGCCTCTCCGAGCCTCGGCTACCTGAGCCTGATCCTCGTCCCCGGCCCGGTGGCTGCCGAGGTGCTCCAGGCGCTGCGCAACAGCGTGCGAGTGCAGGCCGGCGACTTCGTCGGACGAACCCGCGCGGGATACGGAATCGTCCTACAGGATGCGCGGGGCCGACACGCCCGGATCTATCTGGAGCGAGCGCTGAGGGCGCTGGATCCCTCCGCGGGGGCGCCCGAGGTCAGGATCCTCACCAGCCCGGAGGAATCGGACGCGATCCGGATGGAGCTGCCCGAATGAGCAAGGAGCGAGCATCCGCCCCGCCCGGTCGTCCGGAGCCATCGGGCTCGGGAGACCGGGCATGAACATCGTCGACCTGCTCACCCGAATCATCGTCGTTGCCGTCCTCCTGGCCCTCGTGTTCGCCGCGTTCGCTTTCGCGGCGCTGAGGTTCCGGCGAAGGCCCGGCCCGACCGGCGAGGAGACCCGGGACGAGGGCTCCTGGTACTTCGTTCGCTACCGACCGGAGCGACGCTCGGAAAAGCGTTGACCGGCCACGCCTGAACGCGGCTTCGCCGGCTTGCGGGAGGATCGACGGACGCGTGGGCTCCGAGCTCAGCCATGGCCAGCCGAGGCGCCCGTACTTGTCTCCCGTTCTGGCGTACGCGACCTTAGGCGCTCGCCCCGCCGGGCGGCCAGGGGCCCGGACCCAACGGAGCGGAGGCTACTCTTGGGTGAAAAGGACGTACGCATCGAGCTGGACAGTTCCGAGTTACGGCTGTTCACTCAGGCTCTTCTGCGGGATGTGCGAGCGCTCGAGCAGATGCTCGCGGAGGATCGCATCGAGTCGGGCGTGCGGCGCATCGGGGTCGAGCAGGAGCTGTTCCTCGTCGATGACATGTGGCGTCCGGCCCCCGTCGCGGTGGAAGCTCTGGAGAGAATTTCCGATCCGCGGGTGACGAGCGAGATCGGTCGCTTCAACCTCGAATTCAATCTCGACCCCCTCCTTTTCGGCGGAAACTGCCTTCGCCTGATGGAAAACCGCGTGAACGATCTGCTGGATCGGGTCCGGAAGACCGTCCGGGACCTCGGAGCGGAGGTCGTGCTGGCCGGAATCCTCCCGACGCTGCGCAAGTCGGACCTCACGATCGACAACATGGTTCCCGCGGACCGGTACTACGCTCTCAACGATGCACTCACGCGTCTTCGAGGCGGCGACTACGACCTCAGGATCAAGGGCACCGACGAGCTGCGGGTCACCCACGATTCCGTGATGCTGGAGGCCGCCAACGCCAGCTTCCAGGTTCACTTCCAGGTCGGTCCCGAAGAGTTCGCCCGGTTGTACAATTTCGCCATGGCGGTCACCGGCCCGGTGCTGGCCGCGGCGGTGAACTCTCCCCTGATGCTGGGCCGACGTCTGTGGTCCGAGACCCGGATCGCGGTGTTTCAACAGTCCGTGGACACTCGGAGCTCGATCTCCGAGATCCGCGACGTGCCGGCTCGCGTCAGCTTCGGGCGCGAATGGGTCGACGAGTCGGTCATCGAGATCTTCAAGTCCGACGTGTCCCGCTTCCGGGTTCTTCTGGCCCGGGAAATCGATGAGGACCCGTTCGAGGCCCTCGCCGCCGGTCGCGTGCCGAGCCTCAAGGCGCTGCAGCTGTTCAACAGTACCGTGTACCGCTGGAACCGGGCGTGCTACGGCGTGGCCGCCGACGTGGCTCACCTGCGGATCGAGAACCGGGTGCTGCCCTGCGGCCCGACGGTTCGGGACGAGGTGGCCAACGCGGCCTTCTGGTTCGGGATGCTGAGCGGACTGGCCGAGGAAGTCGATGACATCCGCGAGATCCTGGACTTCGACGACGTGTTCACGAACTTCCTGGCGGCTGCCCGGCACGGGCTCGAAGCGCACCTGACCTGGTTCGACGGAGAGCCGGTGACCGCCCAGGAGCTGATCATCGACACGCTTCTTCCCCTGGCCCGACGCGGGCTGCTGGCCCGCGGCATCGATGCGGCGGACGTGGAGCGCTACCTGGACACGGTCGAAGCACGAGTCGACTCGAGACGCACCGGGGCCCGCTGGCAGCTCAACTCCCTCACCCAGATGGGTGGCATGGGCACCCAGGAGGAGCGGATGGCCGCTCTCGTGGCGGCCACGGTGGAGCGGCAGAGACACGCCCGCCCGGTCCACGAGTGGGCGCGGGCGGAGCTCGAGGAAGCGGGCAGCTGGAAGCCCAGCTTCCTGCGGGTTGAGCAGTACATGGCCACAGATCTCCTCACCGTCAACGAGGAGGAGGCGATCGACCTGGTGGCCAACCTGATGGACTGGCACCGGATCCACCACGTGCCGGTGGAGGACAACGATCACCGCCTGGTCGGTCTCGTCTCCCACCGGTCTCTGCTGCGCTTTCTCGCCAGCGACGAGGCAAGGCAGGAGCGAGGACCGATTCCGGTCAGCCGGGTGATGGTCACGGACCTGGTCACCGTGTCGCCGGAGACGACCACGCTGGAGGCCATCGACCTCATGCGGGCGAACAAGATCTCGTGTGTCCCGGTCGTCAGGGACGACCACCTGGTCGGCATCGTCACCGAGCACGACTTCATGCGGATCGCGGGAACGCTGCTGGAGGAGATGCTGAGGGATTGAGTCGGGCCGGCTCTCCGCGCGTCCCTCAGGCGATCAGGCCAGGGTGACGCGAACGGCCTCCAGCAGTTGATGCAGGTCCTCTTCCGCATTGTACACGTGCGGCGCTACTCGAACCGCGCTTCCCCTCAGCGAGACGGAAACTCCCCGGGCCTGGAGCTCGGGGGCGAGACGCCCGGGATCCAACCCGTCGGGCAGTCTCAGCCCGAACAGGTGCGCGCCCCGCCACTCCGACCGTTCCACCGAGAGGCCGAGCGAGGCCGCCTCCGACAGGGGCGCCGCCGTGATGGAGCCGCAGTAGCGCTGGATGGCGGCCGGCGTCCACTCGAGGATCAACCGAAGGGCGGCGAGCTGCATCGGCACCAGGATGAAGTTGGAACGCTCCCCCACGTCGTAGCGCACCGCGCCCGTCCGATAGTCATCCCGATACTGACCGACCCTCCGAAAATCGTCGCTCTCGGGACGGGCGGTCCACGTTTCCTCGAGGGGCGTCCCTCCGTCGAAGCGCTCACCGTACCAGGCGAGCCCGAGGCTGTAGGGTCCGAGCAGCCACTTGTAGCCGGCGCAGATGAGCGCATCGGGCTGCACCGTCCTCACGTCGAAAGGAACGGCGCCCACGGACTGGGTCCCGTCCACGACCAGCGCCGCTCCGACCTCACGGCACCGCCGCCCGACATCCTCGAGAGCGAAGCGCGTGCCGTCCATCCAGTGATAGTGGGGGACGGCGACGACGGCCGTTTCCTCGTCTATGGCTTCCAGGAGGGCCGCGTTCCAGGCCTCTCCGCGCGAGCCCTGCGTGTCCGGGGGGTGTACGGTCGACAGCTGAAGATCGCGGTCCCCGGCCAGCCGCCGCCACGGATACACGTTGCTGGGAAACTGCTCGGCGAGCACGACGACTCGGGAACCGGCCGGAGTGTGGAGATTCCGGGCAACGGTGGAGATCCCGTAGGAAACGGAGGGAATGATCGCGACCCGCTCCGCCTCATCCGAGCCGATCAGCGATGCGTACGCAGCCCGAAGGCGGTCACTGTCCTCGAAGAAGTCGGTCGCCGTGATCGTCCACGGCCGCCGCTTCCTACGCACCGCCGAGATCCCTGCTTCCTCGACCTCGCGGTGAAGCGGCGACATGTAGGCGCAGTTCAGGTAGCGGACGCCCTGTGGAATGTCGAACCCATCCCTGTGCTGGCGCATCGCTTCGGCCGCTCCCCGATGGTGTCTACCCCTGCAGCACGACCTCTCGGCCCTCGTTCGCGGAGCGATAGCAGGCTTCCAGGATCTCGATCAGGCGAACCTGATCGTCGGCAGGCGCCGACGCTTCCTCGCCCCGAACGTGCCTCAGGAACGCTGCCCACTCCTGTCGATACGAGTCCGTGTACAGATCCGAGGGCGGACGGTCGATCGGCGGGGTCACGTCGAGCACGCCCGACTCCGTCTCCGTCAGCAGCTGGAGGGGAAACGAGTACGCCGACCCGCGCTCCCCGAGCACGACCACCGAGTGCCGGTCACGATCATCGATGAGCTCCCACGTGACCTCCACGCTCGCCGATGTCCCACCGGCCATGGCCAGGTGGACCACGGCCGAGGACTCGACGTCCCCCTTCCCGTGAAGGCGAGCGCATAGCCGCTCGACCTCGGGGTAATCCAGAATCCACAAGAGGACGTCGAGCGCCTGAGCGCCAAGATCCATCAGGGCTCCTCCGCCCGCCCTCGACCGGTCCTTGCGCCAACCGCGGCGCGGCCTTCGCGCCCTGCGGTTCAGCCAGTTCGATCGAATGTGATGGACGGCTCCGGCCTCTCCGTGCGCGACGAAATTCTTGATCGCCCTGAGGTCGAAGCGGTACCGCAGGTTGTTCGCGACCATCAGCTCGCGGCCGGCGGCCGCCGCCGCATCCAGCAGCCTGCGGGCGGTGGCCGAGTCCGTGACGAAGGGACGCTCGCACATGACGTGGGCACCGTGCTCGAGAGCCGACAGCACCCCCGCTTCGTGCTCGGCCGTCGGCGAGCACACGAGTACCGCGTCGTACGGAGCCACCTCCGCCAGCTCGTCGAGACTCGCCGCCACCGCGTCGACCCGGAACCGTTCCGCGATCGCCTTTGCCTTGGACACGTCGGTGTCGACGAGACCGGCGACCTTCACCTCGGAAAGGCGCTTCAGAATCGGAAGATGAACCACCTGGGCGGCCCCACCCGCTCCGACGACGGCCACGCCTACGGTCCGAGCCACGATCTCCCCCCTCTTCTCAGGCGTCTCAGAACCGGTACGCGATGCCCACGTACACCGCGATGCTGCTGGCCGAGGACACGAGGGTCCCGCGCACGTCCGCGTAGAACCGTGTGTGCCTCCTCAGGTCCAGCTGCGCGCCCACCACCCCCGACAGGCCGGCGGTCACGACGGCATCGGCCAGAAACGTACCTTCGATCGCCTGTCCGGAATCATCGATGATATAGAGGTCTCCACCGACGCCGAGGTACGGCGCCAGGAAGCTGCCCTCCGGCAGCCACTGCAGGTCGAGGCCCACCACCCAGAAGTTCCGCTGAACGGATCCCAGATCCACGTTGCAGCCGGGCGGTGTGCACAACTCTTCCAGATTTGACTCGAACTGTTGGATCGCCTCCTCCTGGATATCCGCATTCCAGTAGGCGAACCGTGGCACCACCCGAACGTTGGGACCGAGCGGGCCGAGATCCGCACGAAGACCGAAGCCGAAGGCCCCCTCGACGTCCTTGGCGTTGGCCCACACCGCCTCCACCCCGATGGCCCGCAGGCGGAGATTCTCGTAGTCGTACTGCTCGAGATTCTGGGCGCGCAGTCCAGCGGGACTCGCGACCGCGGCTGCAGCGAGTGCCACGAACGCGAACGCCCGGCCCGGCCGCCCGGAGCGCCCTGCGAGTCGTGCGTCGTGTTCCCCTCGCCTCATCCAGCTCCTCCTTCATACACGTGGACCAGCTCCGCGCCGGGATAGTACGTGGTCAGGATCTGCTCGAACGTCTGCCCTGCCCGGGCGCGTCCGATCGCACCCCATTGGCACATGCCCGCTCCGTGACCATAGCCGCGGCCGCTCAGCTCCACCAGACCGTCCGCCCCACGGATGACGTCGAAGTCCGTGGAGTTGAGAATCCGGCCGTCATGCGGCAGTGCGAGGCGGATCTCTAGGCGGCTCAGGACCCACTCCGCCCCCGGACCCTCGAACGCGAGCTCGCCGACCCGTCCGCTCGGCGTGCGCCGGACGACCTCCAGCCGTTCCACCGGACCGAGTTCGCCCGGTGACGCGAGAAACGCGGCCGCGATCCCGGGACGGGCCACCGAATCGAGCTCGCGCGGGGTCCACGCGACGTTCCATCGAAAGCGCGGTGAGGCCTCGCAGTAGGAGGAACCATCCGGGGCCTCGTCCGATACGGACTTCAGGTACGGAGCACCCTCTCGATCGAGCACTTCCTCGACGGCTGCCGTGCGTCCGCCGCAGGTCGAGTGATAGTACGCGCGGATCGGACGTCCCTCGAACATCAGGATCACCCCTGCGGTGCTCCGAACGGCCGCCGTCGCCTCCTGCCGCTCCACATCCATGCCGCCGTACGCCTGGTCTTCCACGGTGCCGAACAGGTCGAACCCCATGTCGGCCTGCGCCCCCAGTCGGGCGACCGCGTACGTGCGCGCCGCCACGGCCTGCGCCTCCACGGCCGCCTGTTCTTCCGGAGTCCGTGGGCCGATCTCGAGCGGAACGACGCCGAGCAGGTAATCCTCCAGGTCGAGCTCGTTGATCGCGCTCACGCGCCCCTCGACACCCGCGCGCAGCACGGCCCACCCCCGATACCGCACTCCATCGATGACGAGCGGAGCCGCGTCGCCGCCGGGGAGGACCCGGACGGCCGGCAGGCCCGCCGGAAGCTCTGCATCGCTCGCTTCGAGGTGCAGCGTCCCGCCCGCGGGGCGAGCTCTCAGGATCACGCCGGCCCCGATCCGGGCCACTTCGCGGTTCGTGACCGGGTCCTTCAGCCGGAGCCCTGCGGCGGAGGAGACCCGGACGGTCTCGCGATCCAGAGCCACCGCCACCCGCACGACCGGACCGCCCTCCACGGGCGCGGGCGAGGCGTAACGGACGTTCGAGCCGAGAAGCGCCGGGATGGTGGCGCCGATGACGAGCAGGCAGAGCCGCCGCGCGAGGCGACCCCTCACCGGCCCCACGCGCCCTCCAGACCGATGGGAAGGACCGGCAGGGCGCGCCGCCCGGTCGACATCGGTTCCGGAGGACGGGTCCCGGGAGGCGCTTCGCGCAGCACGCGGAGGACGGAAGCCGTGAGGTCGTAGTCGTCCGCGTCCACGATGCGCGCCTCGACGAGCGCTCCGACCTGCAGACCGGATCCGTTCTCCAGCACGGTCACGCCATCCACGTCGTCCGCCTGCCCCCATGTTCTCGCGACGCCATCGGCCCCGCTCTCGTCCACGATCACCTCCACGGACTCTCCCACCTTTCTGGCCAGACGATCCGCACTGATGCCGCGCTGCACCTCGAGCAGCTCCTCGAGTCGGTCCGATGCCACGCCATCCGGGAGAAAGTCCTCCTCCAGCGCCATGGCGCGGGTACCGTCCTGGGGAGAAAAGGCGAAGGCCCCCAGACGGTCGAACTCGACCTCCTCCATGAAATCGAGCAGCTCGCGGTACTCCGCCTCGGTCTCCCCGGGGAAACCGACCAGAACCGTCGTTCGCAGGGTCAGGTCCGGAACCGAGCGTCGGAGCCAGGCGATCTTCTCTCGCAGCCGCCCGCTACGCTCGGGCCTGCGCATGCGATGGAGCACCGTGTCGCTGGCGTGCTGAATCGGCATGTCCAGGTAGGGCAGGAGGCGCTTCTCCGTCGCCATCAGCTCGACGAGCGGCTCCCTGAGACCGGCGGAGTAGATGTACAGGAGCCGGAACCACGGGATGCCGGTCTCCTCGAGCAGCCGTCGCAGGAGAGACGAGAGATCCGTTCCGTCGCGCAGATCGCGTCCGTAGTGGGCCAGGTCCTGGGCCACCAGGTTGATCTCGACCGCGCCCTGGGCCTCGAGTCGCTGTGCCTCGGCGACGAGCCGGTCGGCCTCGAAAGAGCGATGGCGACCTCGCCACAGCGGGATGGCGCAGAACGCGCACCCGTGGTCGCACCCCTCGCTGATCTTCAGATATCGGACGTGGCGTCGGTCGGTCAGCGGTAGCCGCTCGCCCGGGTGCGGCGCGGCCCCGGAATCGAGAAGGCCGCGCTGCTCGAGCTCGGGCACGAGCCGGTCGAGGTCTCTCAGCCCGACGAACAGGTCCACCTCCGGAAGCGCGGGCTCGAGCTCGTCTCCGTACTGCTCGATCAGACACCCGACCGCCACCACGGCCCGGCACGCCCCAGCTTGCTTGAGCTGCCCCGCCTGGAGGAGGGTCTGAATCGACTCCTCCTTGGCGGCATCGATGAAGCCGCACGTATTGACGAGAATGACTTCGGCTTCGGAAAGGTCGGCCGTGTGAACGGCTCCGTGGTCGGACAGAGCCGAGAGCATGCGCTCGGAGTCCACCGTGTTCTTGTCGCAGCCGAGGCTGATGAGAGCCAGTTTCATGCGATCCGGCTCAGCCTTCGAACACGTCCGCGTCCGCCGGCGGTGCGAACTGGAATACCGAGTCCGAAATGGGCGCGTTCGGCTGGAGCTCGTTCAGAATCACGGTGCGGATCGTCTCGTTTTCTTCCAGGATCTCGAATCGTCGAACCAGGAAGGACCGTTGGTCCACCCAGACCCGGACCCGGAGATACGGGGACGGCCCGGTCGGCGTCAGGGCGATACGCCAGGTGGGATGGCCGTAGATCTCCTCCGAACCCTGAAGGGTCGCATCGTAGGTGTCCGCCTCCTCGAAGATGCGGCCCTGGAGGTCCACCATCCCGGCCCCCGTCACGTTGGCATCGATCTCGGACCGGATGACCTGCCCGGGGTGCGTGCTCGGGTAGTACAGCCACAGGTGCTGTCCGTCGGCCACGATCACATCGCCCGCGGGCTCGGTGAAGTCCATCTTGAATCGCCCCGGCCCCTTCTGGTACCAGGTTCCGCGACCGTCACGCCTGCGGGCCAGGAGAGGGATCTCGATGGTCTGCTCGAACGCCGCCTGCATGGACGAGAGCGCGTCGTACACCTGCTCCGCCCGGGCGAGCAGCTCGCGGACCTCCGGTGCGGACCCCTTCGCTGCCTCCTGGGCGCTCACCGGGCGCGCCGTCGGCGCGCACAGCCACAGGCCGGTCAGCGAGAGCAGACCCGCGGCTCGGTAAGCGCGCGAAGCGACATTCGGGGTCTTCCTTCCTGCACGCAGCACCCTGCCCCCCCATTCGACGTGGAATCCCGGTGTACCGCCCACTCTACCCGTCCTCCGCCCGTCCCGTTCCGGGGTTCCGAGGTTCCCCGTTCTCCCCGCCCGCACGCTCGGGCTCGTCGGCCAACGACGCGGCCCCCGCGGACTTCTCGGCCTCGGCCACCAGATCATCGCCTCGCAGCAGGGCATCGAGCTGAGCCAGCGACACGAGAACCTCGCGAGGACGGGAGCCATCCGGTGGACCGAGCACGCCGACATCGTGCAGCTGGTCGATGATGCGGGCCGCCCGCCCGTAGCCGATCTTGAGACGGCGCTGGAGGAGACTGGTCGATCCCGCATCGTTGTGGATGACGATCTCCGCCGCCTTCTGGAAATAGGGGTCCCAGTCCGCCATCACTTCGTCCGTGACGTCGACCTGGCTCTCCTCGATCTCGAGCTCCCGCACCTCCTCGAGGATGTCCTGCTCTTCGGATTCCCTCTCGGCACGCGCCGCCGCCCGGTCCCGGTACCAGGCGATCAGGCGCTCCGTCTCCTGCGTGTCCAGGAAAGCGCCCTGGATGCGATGCGGATCCGACTCGGCAGGCTCGAGGAAGAGCATGTCTCCGTTCCCCAGCAGGCTCTCGGCGCCGTTCTGGTCGATGATGGTCCGGCTGTCCGTCTTCGAGGCTACGCGGAAGGCGATCCGGCACGGAAAGTTGGCCTTGATGAGACCCGTGATGACGTTCACCGAGGGACGCTGGGTCGCCACCACCAGGTGGATTCCGACGGCACGCGCCTTCTGGGCGAGGATGGCCAGCGGCGTCTCGACTTCCCCCTGGACGGTCATCATGAGATCCGCGAGCTCGTCGATCACCAGCACGATGTACGGCAGAACCCCTTCCTCGTACGGGCCGCGGCCATCCGGCCGCTCCAGCTCGTCGCCGGCCCGGATGCGGCGATTGATCTCGACCAGGTTCCGGCAGGCATTCGCGGACAGCAGGCGGTACCGGCGTCCCATCTCATGGACGGTCCAGCGCAGGACCGCGGCCGCATCGTGGTTGTCCGTGACGACGGGGTGACGGAGATGAGGCAGGTCGTTGTAGACGATCAGCTCGACCATCTTCGGATCGATCATCAGGAGCCGCAGGTCGCTCGGCGAGTAACGGTACACGAGGCTCGTGATGATCGTGTTGATGCACACGGACTTACCCGACCCGGTGGCCCCGGCGATCAGCAGGTGAGGCATCTTTGCGAGGTCGGCCGTGTAGGGATTCCCGTCCAGATCGCGGCCGAGGCCGAGCGGAAGGGCGCCCCGGTGATTCTGCCACACCGGGGACTCGAGAATCTCCCGGAGCTTGACGATCTCGGGCTCCGGATTCGGAATCTCGACCCCGACTGCCCCCTTCCCGGGAATCGGCGCGACGATTCGGACCGACGGGGCCTTCAGCGCCAGGGCCAGATCGTCCGCGAGGGCCGCGATCTGACCCACCTTCACACCCTCGGCCGGAATCACCTCGAACTGCGTCACCACCGGCCCGGTCGTCCACCCTCCGATGGATCCCTCTACCCGGAACGTAGCGAGCTTGTCCACCAGAATCTGTCCGAGTCGCTCGAGCTGTCCCCCGGCGATTCCCGATCCCGTTCGGGCGGGGCGCTTGAGGAGGTCGAGGGGCGGCAGTTCCTCCTCGGAGGTGTCTCCATAGTCCGGGAGCGGCTCCACCGCATCGGCCGCCTCTTCCTCCTCTTCCGGCTCCTCCGCGACGGCCGTCGTCGGCTCGACCGGGGGCTCGACCGGGGACTCCACCGGCTCGACCGGAGCGGAGCGCTCCCACAGCGACGGGTCCGGGCCCGCGCCCGCCTCCCGCTCCCGCCACCGCACCCACATCGCTGCGGCGCCGGCGCCCGCCATGCGGAGGGCCTTCCAGGTCTGCGTACCGACCCAGCGCGCTCCGCGGCCGACCGCCGCGCCCACCCCGATCGGTGACACGCCCATGGTCAGCACCACGAGCGCCGCCACGAACGCGACGACGATGAGCTGCGCTCCGACCGACCCGAACGCCCGCGTGAGCAACCCGGCCATCGCCTCACCGAGCCAACCGGCCCCGGTTCCCGGCGTCCCGAGGGCACGGGCGATGAACCACCAGGCGGCCGGAAGGAAGAGCACCGCGCCGGCCGAGAGCACGGACCAGCGGATGGCCGTCTTCCTCTCCACCGTGCCGAAACCCCACAGCGCCCACACGAAAGCGGGCAGCGCCACCAGAGCGGACGCCACGCCGAAGACCGAGCGCAGGCCCGTGCTCAGAAACTGACCGGCGGGTCCGATGAGGTTTCCGGACTCGGCACGCCCCGGGAGCATCTGGGGCACCAGAGCCAGGATGACCAGCACACCGAGCGCCAGCAGACCGACGCCGAGCGCTTCCCGCCGCTGACGCTCGTTCACGGTCGCCAGCCTTCCATCGCGCGCGCAGCGAGCGTCACCCGGCCTCCCGCATGCGCTCCAGGAAATGGGTGTCGAAGTCGCCCTTCACGAAGTCCGGATGGCGGAGAACCCGCCGGAGGAAGGGAATCGTCGTCTGCACCCCTTCGATGATGAACTCTTCGAGGGCCTGGTAGGCCCGACCCAGCGCCTCCTCCCGGGTGCTCCCGTACGCGATCAACTTGCCGAGCAGGGAGTCGTAGAAGGGAGGAACGGAGTAGCCCGCGTAGACGTGCGTGTCGATGCGTATGCCGGGTCCGCCGGGCGCGTGAAAGGCCGTGATGCGGCCCGGGGAAGGACGGAAATCGTGATCCGGGTCTTCGGCGTTGATCCGGCACTCGATCGAGTGTCCCGAGATCTCGGGCGCTTCGCCGATGCGCTCACCGGCCGCCGAGCGGATCTGTTCCTTCACCAGGTCCACGCCGGTCACCATCTCGGTGACCGGATGCTCGACCTGGATCCGCGTATTCATCTCCATGAAGTAGAAATCGCCGGTCGTATCGAGCAGGAACTCCACCGTCCCGGCGTTCGAGTACCCGATGGCCCGACCGGCTCGAACGGCGGCCTCCCCCATCGCATCCCTCGTCGCGGCGGTGATCGCGGGACTGGGGGCCTCCTCGATCAGCTTCTGGTGTCGCCGCTGGATCGAACAGTCGCGCTCGCCGAGGTGAATCAGGTTTCCGTGCCCATCGCCGAGCACCTGGATCTCCACGTGACGAGGTCGCTGGACGAACCGTTCGATGTAGACGCGATTGTCGTTGAAGGCGGCCGCTGCCTCGTTGCGGGCCATGGTGAAGGTCTTCTCGAGCACGTCCGCCGACGCGGCGACCCGCATCCCCTTCCCACCTCCACCGGCCGCTGCCTTGATGATCACCGGGTATCCGATTCGATCCGCCTCCGCCCGGGCCGTCTCCACGTCCGCCACCGCCCCCTCGGTGCCCGGCACGACCGGGACCCCGGCTGCGATCATCGTCCGTCTCGCTTCGGCCTTGTCCCCCATCCGCCGGATCTGATCGGCCGTCGGCCCGATAAACACGATTCCGCTTCGGTCACAGATCTCCGCGAACTCCGCGTTCTCGGCGAGGAATCCGTATCCCGGATGGATGGCTTCCGCCCCCGTGATCTCCGCGGCAGCCACGATCCGGGGGATGTTGAGATAGCTCTCCCGTCCGGGGGGCGGGCCGATGCAGATGTCCTCGTCCGAGAAGCGGACGTGCAGGGAGTCTCGATCGGCTTCGGAGTACACGGCCACGGTCCCGATGCCGAGCTCGCGACAGGCCCGGATCACTCGCAGCGCGATCTCGCCCCGGTTGGCGATCAGGATCTTGTTGAACACGCTTCCGGCGGGCTCAAGCGGGGTCGATGCGGAACAGCACCTGGCCGAACTCGACCGGTTCCGCGTTATCGACGCAAATCTCTCGAATCGTGCCGGACACCTCGGCCTCCAGCTCGTTCATGAGCTTCATGGCCTCGAGAATGCACAGCGTCTGCCCCTTCGCCACCCGGTCCCCGATCTCGACGTACGGGGGGGCGTCCGGAGCCGGAGCACGGTAGAACGTGCCGACCATGGGAGAGGTCACCTCTGCGAGGTCCGACTCGACCTCTCCTCCGGCCTCGACCTGCGCCTCCCCTGTGGATGCCGGCTCCGGAGCCGGCGCCGAAGTCTGCGCCGACGCGGCGGCGACCGGAGGCAGTCCCGCCGGGCCGGCACCGACCGCGGACGAAACCGTAACCGGCGGCGATTTGGCGATTCTGACACGCGTACCGAACCGGGAGATCTCCAGAGAGTCGATCCCCGATCCGTCCACCATGTCGATCAGACGTCGTATCCAGTCGAGATCGATCATCGGGTCACCCGTTCGAGGTACTTGTCCGTGGTTCGATCCACCTTGATCACGTCGCCCACGTTGATGAAGAGCGGCACCTGTACGGTGGCGCCGGGCGCCAGGCGGGCCGGCTTCGTGCCTCCCTGCGCGGTGTCACCCTTCACCCCGGGCTCCGTCTCCACCACCTCCAGCTCCACGAACTGCGGAAGCTCGACCGCGAGCACGGCTCCGTCGCGAGTCAGGCCCTCGCATTCCATGTTCTCCTCCAGGTAGGCGAGCTGATCCTCCCCGACGACGTCGGGCGAAAGCGGGGTCATCTCGTACGTCTCGAGGTCCATGAAGTAGTGGAGCGTGCCGTCGGTGTACGAATACTGAATCGGGCGGCGGACGAGGCGCACTTCCTGCACCTTCTCGCCGGCCCGAAAGGTCTTGTCGACGACACCGCCGGTCAGCACCGACTTGAGCTTGGTGCGCACGAACGCCCCGCCCTTTCCGGGCTTGACGTGCTGAAAATAGGTGATCTGGTAGAGCGTACCGTCGAGCTCGATCACCATCCCGTTTCTGAAACTCGATGTGTCCGCCATGTCCGTTCCGTCGATATTCGTTAACCGGCAGCCGCACGACCGCGCCTCGGGCCGACCTGCCGGATCTGTCAGATCTGTCGCAAGTCGAGAGGAAAGCTCGTAAGGACCGTCCGGCCGCCGTCGGTGGCCAGCACCATCTCCTCCAGCCTCACTCCGCCTCGGCCCGGAAGATACACCGCGGGCTCGATCGTGACCACGCTCCCGGCCGGCAGGACGTCGCGGGACCGCGCGTTCACGCTGGGCTTCTCGTGCACTTCGAGCCCCACTCCATGGCCCGTTCCGTGTCCGAACCGCTCTCCGAAGCCGGCTCCATCGATCACGTCCCTCGCCGCCCGGTCGACGTCCCGGGCCGCCACCCCCGCCTCGGTGACTGCGATCGCTTCCTCCACGGCTCGCCTCACCAGGGCGTGGAGCTCGCGCTGCCAGGGAGCCGGCGGACCGAGCGAGAACATCCGGGTCATGTCCGAGCAGTAGCCCCCGACGCTGGCCCCGAAGTCGACGAGCAGAAGGTCGCCTTCCAGCAGTTCCCGGTCACCCGGTCGGGCGTGCGGAAGCGCGCTGCGCGGCCCGGAGGCCACGATGGGATCGAACGGCAGAGAATCCGAGCCTCCGCTCCGCAACCTGAAGACCAGCTCGGACGCCAGCTCCCGCTCCGATACCCCCTCCTCGACGCACCCGATGAAGCCTGCCAGAGCCTCCTCGGCCACGCGCACCGCGCGCCGGATGTCCGAGACCTCTCCGTCGTCCTTCCGCATTCGGAGCTCGTCCACCAGGGCGCCCGCCGGCTCCCACATCACGCCGCCGCACGCCTCCCCGAGCGCCCGGCGATCGCGGACGCTCAAGCTCGCGTCCTCGAAACCGGCCCGGGAAACCGATCCCCACGACTTCAGACAGGCGGCGAGTTCGTCGAACAGGTCAGTCGACGTGATCCGGACCGAGATCTCACCCGGAACCTCCTCCGCCGCCTGCGTGCGATAGCGGAAATCCGTGATCAGAGCGGTGGACCCGGACTGCACCCACAGGAACGCGGATGAGCCGCTGAACCCGCTCAGCCACCGGATGTTGGGCCCGTGGCTCACCAGCAGTCCGTCGAGCCCCGCGTCGCGTAGACGCTCCCGAACCTCCCGCAGTCGAACGGCGTGCGGGTCCAGGCGGGCCGACCAACTCACTCGCCAGGCGCCAGATGCGAAACCAGGGCCCGGAGCCCCAGCCGGTAGCTCTCCGGTCCGAATCCGCTCACCACGCCCACCGCGACGTCCGAGATCAGCGAGTGGTGCCGAAAGGGCTCCCGCGCCCACAGGTTGGTCAGATGGACTTCGACGAAGGGAACGGCCGCCGCGAGCAGCGCATCGCGGAGCGCGATGCTGGTATGCGTGTACGCGGCCGCGTTGACCAGCAGCCCGTCCTGCCGGGAACCCACATCACGCACCCAATCTGCGAGCTCGCCTTCGTGGTTCGACTGGACGGCCGTGATCCGCGCCCCCAGTGCCTTCCCAAGCGTCTCGAGGTCATCCAGGATGCCCTCGAGATCCGAACGGCCGTACAGGCCAGGCTCCCGCGACCCGAGAAGGTCGAGGTTCGGCCCGTTGAGCACTCCGATGGACAGCGGCTCGTCGGTCACGCGTCCGGCTCCAGCGTCCGCAGCCACTCCTCGGCGAACCGGCTCATCGGCTCCGGATCGCTCTCCTGCGGAGCCGGTGCCGCTTCGGCCTCCCCACCCCCCGAGACCGGGACGTCCGGCGCGGGGGCGGAGCGCGGAGGTGCGACCGGCTCCGGCAGGCTCCGGGCCTTCTCCTCGCCGGCCCTCAGCATTCCCCGCAGCTCTTCCGGCCATGGCATCCCGGTTGGACCGGGCGCCGGCTCCGATCCCCCGTCGAGGTCACCTCCCCCGCCCGTACCGTCCCCGGACGGACGGTCGGCCTCCGTGACCTTCTCCAGGCGGGCGAGCAGCTCGGGGTCCTCCGGCGAGTCCCGCAGGAGCTCCCTGTAGATCTCGGCCGCCTCGCGATGAAGACCCTGCTCCGCGTACAGGTCGGCCATCGTACGGGTGAGCATGTCCGCGTCGCTCGACGGCTCCGGATCGTCCTCCTCGCCGACGTCCTCGTACCACCAGGTGTCCTCCGCGCGGACGGTCTCGGGAACCTCTCCATTCAGGATCGCCTCGACGACCTCGTCCTCCGGTCGGGGAGGCGAGAGATCCACGGCTGAATCGTCCCACCAGTCCTCGGGACCCTCCACGGCCTCCCCGGTCTCCTCCTCCGGAGCGGAGGGGGGGAGCTCTGCCGGTTCCTCGGCCGGAGCTTCCTCACGCGGCTGTGAATCGGCGGCTGCCTCCCTCCGCTCGATCGCGCCCTGCAACTCGCTCACCTTCCGCTCGACGTCCCGGTCGGTCGGGTCGATCCCGGCCAGCCGCTGGTACCAGTGCAGAGCTTCTTCGGGATCGCCTCGCTCCTCGGCCAGGGCGGCCAGCTCGCGAATGGCGACCAGGTTGGCGCCGTCGAGCTCCAGCACCCGCCGGAAGCACTCCAGAGTCTCGTCGATCCTGCCCAGGTCCCGGAAGGCACGGGCCCGCACGATGTGGCCACTGGGATAGTCGGGATGACGGCGGAGACCGTCCTCGAGCACGGAGAGCGCCCGATCGGGCTGTCCGGCCTTGCGGTACGCGTCGGCCAGCCGCGCGAAGACGAGGCTCTCGGGCTGGCGCCTGTACTGCTCTTCGAACCGCTGGATCTCGTCGGCGGGGGATTCCGGTCCCATGTACCTCTTCGTCCGCTCTGAAAGCCGAGGGCGTCCAATGCTCGGGAACGCAGGAAGGTACCCGGCGCCGTTCGCCAGTGTCAACGTGAGAGCGGCGTGTCCCGTGTTGCCTGCTCCGGGCCGTGGAAATAGGTTTTGCTGCTTCCATTTTCGACGGCGTGCCGCGAAATCGGGGTCCACGTGCCCCGATTTCTTGCGGTCTGAGGATACGGTCTGGCCCGCGTCGAGAGGCGCGGGACACGGAAGGAGTCGGTAGTCGTATGATGATGCGCTCGATTCGGGCGAACACGAAGTGGATCATGCTCTTCCTGGCCGTGGCATTCGCGGCCTGGCTGGTGCTGGACTGGGTGCAGAGCCGGGACACGCAGGCTTCCACCGGGGCGAATCCCGTGATCGCCGTGATCAACGGTCAGGAGATTCGATACATTCAGTGGAGCAACACCCTGGAGGTCGCTCTGAACAACGCCCGCGCCGCGAACGCGGGGGCGGTGATGACCGATGAAGAGACTCGCCAGGTCGAGCGTGCCGCCTGGGATCAGCTGATCCGCGACGTTCTCATCCAGCAGGAGATCGATCGTCTCGGCATCGAGGTGACGGATGCGGAGGTACAGCAGGCGTTCCGCCTGTCCCCTCCCCCGGATCTCATGCGGTACCCGGCGTTCATGACCAACGGCGTGTTCGACTACGCCAAGTACCAGCAGTTCTTCTCCGATCCCAGCGTCGACGATCAGCTTCTGCTTCAGATCGAGGCCTACTACCGTCAGACGCTGCCGCGGGCCCGATTGAGTCAGATGTTGCAGCAGGGCGGCGCCATCAGCGATGCCGAGCTGTGGCGCGAATTTCGCGACCGGAACGAGACCGCGACCGTCACCTTCGTGACCGCGCCGGCGGACCCGGGCCTGTCGATCGAGATTCCCGAGCCGGAGCTCCGGGCCTACTACCGGGAGCACATCGACGAGTACGAGAGACCCGCCACGGCCTCGATCAGCATTGTGAACTTCCCGACGACCCCGGGACCGCGAGACACGGCGTACGCTCGGGCGAGGGCGGACTCGATCCGGACGGACATCCTGAACGGATCGATCACCTTCGCCGAGGCGGCCGCCGAAGCGTCCGCAGACCCGGGCAGCAGCGAAATCGGCGGGCAGCTCGGCCGCTTCGGGCCGGACCAGCTGCTTCCCGCTTTCGCCGATGCCACGGCCGATCTGGACCTCGAAGGTGTATCGGAGCCGGTCCCGTCGCCCCAGGGACTGCACCTGCTTCAGGTGACGGAACGGACCGCGGACACGGTCGCCATCTCCCACATTCTGATTCCGATCGAGCTCTCACCGGACGGCGAGGACGAGCTGTACGACCGCATGGACGACTTCGAGGGCGTCGCCCTGATCGACGGCCTCGCCGCGGCCGCGGACTCCGTGGGCGTGGCCATCGCGACGGATGTCACGGTGACGGAGGGATTCGACTTCGTGCCGGGTGCCGGCGCACTGGGTGTGGCCGTGGACTGGGCGCTGGATCCGTTGAACCCGCTCGACGAGGTCAGCGAGTACTTCCAGAACGCGACCGGGTATCACATGATCGAGGTGCACGGGCGCACGCCGGCCGGCACCTACACCTTCGATGAGGTACGCGAGCAGGTGCGAGAGACTCTCGCCCGTGACCGTCGTCGTGAGGCCCTCATCGAACAGGCCCGCAGCCGGTGGGCGACCCTGCCGCAGGGCACGACCCTGGAAGAGGCGGCGGAGCGCCTGGACTGGGCGCTGGCTTCGGCCGGTCCCTTCAACCGCCGTCAGTTCGTGAACGGGCTGGGCCGCAACACCGAGGCGATCGGAGCGGCGTTCGCGGCCGATCCCGGCGAGGTCGTCGGACCGCTCGATGCGGGAGAATCCGTCGTGCTTCTGAGGGTCGACGTGCGATCCCAGGCGAACCCCGAGATGTTCGTCGCCGTCCGGGAACAGTTGCGGTCCCAGATGCAGCTGCAGCAGGCGCAGATGAACGTCACCGAGTGGATCGAGGGACTTCGGGAGACGGCCACGATCGTCGATCGGCGGGACCGGCTGAATCAGCGAGCCGCGGCTGCGGGCCTGTAGGTCCCGGCAGGGCTCAGGAAGCAGGATGAGAGGCGGGGCGCCGATTTCGGCGCCCCGCCTCTTCGCACATCAACCGTCGCCGAGCGCCCGACTCAGGCCCTCGGCTCGGCCTCCTTCCGGGCTTCCTCCTGGCTCGCCCCTTCGCTGGCCTCGCGGACGGTGTCGGAGCCGCTGATCTCCTTCACCTCCTTCTCGACCTCCTTGAGCGAGCCCTTGAACTCCCGGATCCCCTTCCCGAGCGAGCCACCGATCTCTGGCAGTCGGCGCGCACCGAACAACAGCAGCACGATGAAGAGGATGATGAGCATTTCCCACATGCCGAGATTGCCGAACATGGCGCGTCCTTCCTGTGTCAGTGGCCTACAGCAGAGACCTGGCGAACCACGCGAGTAGTAATATGCCCACGACGCTGAGAATGTTCAGTCGAATGACCAGCGGACCGATCGTCATGGCGACCACCAGGAGATCGATCGTGAGCGGACCGAGCGAAGCGGCCACCGTGGTCACGAAGAACTCGCGAGCCGCGCTCGCCGGCAGGGCGAGCGCCATGAGCTCGGTGAGAAGCGCTCCGAGCAACATCCCGCCCGCCACGACCAGCGCGACCCGCTTGGCCGACGGCCTTCGTCTCCCTCCGAAATCGACGGTCATTTGCTGCGTCCCACGACGAAGTCCACGGCGTGATCGAGGATCCGGACGGCAGGCTCGTCCGGCAGAGTGCTCAGACGCTCCTTCGCGGCCGCCGCATACTCCCGGGCTTTCTGCTGCGCATACTCGAGTCCGCCCGCCTGCCTCACCAGCTTCACGATATGGGCGATCTGATCCTTGGACGGATGCGGATCGGCGAACACCTCTTCGACCGCGGACCGGCCTGCCGAATCCAACCGGGGCAGCGCCGCGATCAAGGGCAGCGTCACCTTGTGTTCCCGCAGGTCCAGGCCGGTCGGCTTCCCGGTGATGTCGGGCGTCTGCGTGTAGTCCAGCAGATCGTCGGTGATCTGAAACGTCATTCCGAGGTCCCGCCCGTATTGGGCCAGTCGTTCCCGGTACGCCGGCTCACCGAACATCGCGCCGAGCTCGCAGGAAGCGCTGATCAGCGATGCGGTCTTGCGATCACAGAGAAGGTAATAGTCCTCCTCGCTGGCTCCCAGAGCGTCGTGCGCGGCGAGCTGCCGCATCTCGCCGATCGACATGCGGTTCGAAGCGTCCGCGAGCAGCCGGACCGCCTCGATCCGTCCGAGTCGGGTCACCTCGACGAGCGCCCGGGAGTAGAGGTAGTCCCCCATGATCACCGCGACCTGGTGGCTCCACCGGGAGTTCACCGTGGGCATCCCCCGGCGCTCCGGAGAGTGATCCACCGCGTCATCGTGTACCAGGGTCGCCACGTGCATCAACTCGACCACCGCCGCCAGACGCACTGCCTCCGGGGCTGGAGCACCGCCGACCGCGTTGCAGAGAAGAACGAGGGTGGGACGGAGCATCTTGCCTCGTGCCGAGAGCACGTAGTCGCTGATCTCGTTGACCGCTCCGAAGTCCGCCTCGACCATGCCTCCCAGCTCGGCCTGCACCTTGGCCAGCCGGGAAGCGATCGGCTCCTGGAGTCCCTCGAGAGTCGGTATGGCAGCGTCGAGCATCGGCCTCCCCGGTCGTTGACGCCCGCGACCGCTCTCCGGCGCGGGATCGACCGGATTATACCGTCACGCGGGAAGTGTGGACAACAGTTGCGCGGCCTCGGCGTGCGAGGCGTCGATGCTCAACACCCGCTCGAACGTCGAGCGCGCCGCGCTCGCGTCCTCCGACCTCAGGAGAGCGACTCCGAGCATGAAGATCAGGTCCACCTTGCGATCGTCGGAGGCCGGAAGGTCGGCCGCCCTGGTCAGGTGGCGTCGAGCCTCATCGTACCGCCTCAGCGAGAGAAGGCTCTTCCCGAGAAGCTCGTAGGCGGGAATGGCATCCTCCAACCCCTGCACTGCGATGTTCAGCTCGCGCGCCGCTTCCTCCCACATCTCCATCTGCTGAAAGGCGACGCCGAGCTCGTAGTGCGATTCGTAATCCGGCGGCGGCTCAGTCGAGTCAGGGGACTCGGCATCCCGGAGGTCCTCGAAGAGGTCATCGATCTCGACTCGGGGAAGGACCTGCACCTCGGGGTTTGCCGCGGGTGAAGCTTCGGCACCCGCCTGCGGAGTCTGTTCCACGCGCTGGCGCCGGCGGCGCTCTCGAGCGAGCTCGTCGGCGTCCACGGCAGCGATGCCCGCCCGCGCCTCGGCGTTCCCCGGATCGAGATCCAGGATGCGCCCGTACACGGTGCGCGCGCTCCGAAGACCGTTCTGGCGTCTGAGGCAGGCGGCCAGATCCAGATACGAGGATACCAGGAGCTCGCGATCGTTGAGCATGATGGCGAACTCGTTCTTCTGGTGGTGGAGCACCACGTCGTCGGGCCTCAATCCAAGAAGGCGGTCGACGGCGCGAATCGCGTTCACCGCGTCCCGGCGCTTCTCGAACAGCTCGAGCGCCCGGTAGTAGTGCGCCTCCGCCTCGTCCATCCGCCCCGCCGACCGCAGCCCCTCGGCCTCGCCCAGGAGCGCGGCGGCCTCATCTTCCGGTCCACCGGATCGCTGGAGGCCCGCCCCCTCCGCATTCTCCTTCGCAGCAGACGCGGAACCGGACGGCTCGGTCGATGTCGCTTCGTGATCTGCGACGTCCGGCGCGTCGACGGCAGCCGCGCCCGCCTCACTTGCAGCCTGGGGGACCTGCAGATCGACACTCTCGGACTCGGGAACCAGGTCTCGGATCATCTGTCGGTCCTTCTCGGGCACCCCCGCCCGGTCGAGGAAGTGTCGGCCGAGCCTCTCGGCCGCGCTCTCGCGTCCGTGCTCCATCAAACGAGCAAGGGCCTCGCGCAATGCGGGAGCGGCGATCCCGTCGGCCGCAGCCACCCGCTCGAGAGCGTCGAGCGCCTCTTCCCGAGTCGCCGGGCCGCCCCCCGTCGCGATCGCCAGGTCCTCCACGGCGTCCGCCACCAGGCCCATCCGCTCGTACGTGCGTCCGAGGTCCAGGTGCGCTGCATGATCCGTGCGATCCTCATCCGCAGCGCTCCGAACGCGGTGCTGGGCCAGCCGTGCCTGAAACAGCATGTCGGCCAGCTCCTCCTCGTCCCCTGCCGCCGGTTCAACGGCCACGGCCGACTCTCCGGGCGCCGCGATCGGAAGCAGCGAAGGTTCGATCGCGAGCTCGGTCTCCGCTCCGGATCCGTCCACGGACGGACTCGCCTGCCGGCACTGCTCGAGGAGAGCGCCGGCCGACGCTTCCAGGGCCGGGCTTCGAGCGGCCACGTCCAGCTCCGCTGCGGCTTCATCGATGAGGCCCATTTCCATGTAGGCCACGCCGAGGTCGTAATGAACCGCATGATCGGCATCGTCGACGGCCGCTTCGATCTGGGATCGGAACCGCTCCAGCACGTTCCGCATGTCGGGTCCGACCTCCGCGACCGGGAGAACCGCTGCGTCGTCACGGATGGGCGGAACTTCGACGTCAGCCGGGGGCTCGACGTCAGCCGGGGCAGCCGGCGGCTCCGGGGCAGGCGGCGGCTCCGGTGCAGCCGGCGGCTCCGGCTCGGCCAACGGTTCGTCGAACGTGTCCACGGAGACCTCGACTTCCGGTGGCTCGGGAGTCGCCGTGGCGCGCGCCGGCGGCCGTGAAGTCTCCCGGACCGGATCGGCCTCCGGATCCAGGTCCCGGATCCGGTCTCGAATGTCCTGGGCGTTCCGCCCCCCCGAGACCCGCGCCTGGTAGACGAGCCGCAGCTGGGCGACGGCCTGGGCCGCGAGGCCGGCGTCGACCAGCTGGTCCGCGAAGGCCGTTCGCAACTCCTCGTCCCCCGTGAGGGTCACGAGATCCTGTATGGTCTCGAGCGCCTCGCTGAGCCTGTCCTTCTCCCGCACCCGATCGGCAAACTTCAGGAACGCGCTCCTCGCCTCCGCCATCAGTCCGGTCGCCGCATGCAGACGCGAGAGTCGGCCGTACACCTCATCCCGGTCCGGAGCGATTCGCAAAATCTTGTTGCAGAGCGCGATAGCGGAGGTGTGCAACCCGTGCTCCGAGTAGAGGTCGGAGGCCTGTTCGTAGTACTCGACCGCCGCCTTCTGGTCTCCCTGTCGGAGGTACAGATCCCCGATGCGGTTGTAGACCCCGACGTCCACACCCGATCCACGCTCCTCCTCGACACGGATCGCGCTCTTGTACAGCTCGATCGCCCGGGCCCAATCCGCCCGCTGTTCCGCGCGCCGTGCCTCGTTTTTGAGCTGATGGTGTCGGGTCATTCGTTCTCGTCTTTCGGCCTTGTGATCCCTTCAGGTCTCCCTGGCGTCTTCCCGTCTGCCCATCCGTGGCCCCGGGGCGCTCGATGGGGGGCCTCGACCGCGGAATTCGACGCACCCTCCCCGGATCTTCCTTTCAAGAAGCCGGCCACGAAGCTCCGGCGCCGCCGATCAGTTGGTCTGCTGCCTGTAGTCGCCCCTGAGGTCGGGCGCATCGGTCAGGTGCACGCCCACGGAGAAGATGACGTTTCCGTTCGGCGCCCGGGCGAACTGGAAGGATGCCCGCCATCGGTGCAGGTCACGATCGAGGGTGATCAGCTGCTGGCCGAAGTCTCCGGTCGTGATGTTGTACTGGGTGGACCAGCGCACCGCCCAACCTGGCGTGGGGTGAAACGCGAGCGTGCCCGCCAGGGTCTGGCTTTCGAGTCCCCCTTCGGTCTGCGGCCGGACGAGGGAGTAGCGCACGCTGAGCGTCCAGGGCCCACCGCCTTCTTCCTCGAACGGGTCGGTGCGGTCCGCGTCGTAGAACTCCTTGAGCCCGCTGCGGGCGTCCGGCCCGGGCTCGATGTCCCTCCGACCGGAGGCGCGCTCGGCGGGAGATCTGCGCTCCGGCCCTCCCAGTCCGACCAGGTCTCCCAGACTGGTCCCCGAACGCAGGCTGAAGCTGAGAGCGATCTGCTGAAGGCTCAGGTTGAACTTCCGGTCCGCCCCCGTCCCCTCGAACAGGCGGTGGGTCATGTTGACCGTGAACCCCCGCAGCAGATCGGACGTGAGGTTGTTCGATATGGTGGGGGAGATCAGCGCCGGCTCGCCGAGCTTCGCTCGTTCGAAGTCGAACACGAGGGCGGAGGAATTGAGCGCGAGTAGCGTTACGACGCGGTCACGGGGCGGCATGGTGGGGGGACCCGTAAGGTCCACCTCCATGAGGCTGTCGGCGGGGAGACTGTCCCCTGCCGCCTCGGCCGCTTCCACCATCTGCTGCGCCCCACCCAGCTCCGGCGGCAGGTCGGTGCCCCGGCCCGGTGCCCCGGCTCCGGACTCGGCTCTCCCCCGCACCTTGGCCTCGAAGGTCTGGCGCAGGGTGAAGGACAGGGTGTTTCGCGCCTTGATGGAATCCACCGGAAACCCGGGGATGGAAGCGGTGGCGGAATCCACGCTCACGGAGGGCGCATACGCCCAGGAGAAGCCTGGCGAGAACTTGTGACGGACGCGGTTGAACGGCCCGAAGCCGGGATAGAAGCCGAATACGTCCGTGCTCAGGGTGGCACCGACGGCCATCTGCGTCGGGACGCTGACGAAGGAACCCGTATCCTCCGAGCGGAAATAGCCGCCGCTCCATCGGATGTTGGGACGCAGCGTCGTGGAGCCGATCAGGTTGACCTGATAGTCGATGCCCGCATTCCAGTCCAGCTGGCGGACGGTCTCGGCCGGGAGCTCCACCCCGGTGGAGTCTTCGTCGACGGTCTTCACCTCGTTGTACCGAGCCCCTCCCGAGAAATTCAGCTGCTTCAGGCGCAGCCCTCCGGAGAAGCTCGCGTTCGTGTTGTCCCGGTCCGTCGTCAGCGGCTCGCTGGTGCTCTGACGGCTGAAATTGCCGGAGCCGCTCAACGTCATGTTGTTGAACAGGCCTTCCCGCGAGCGGGGGGCCGCAAAGAGGGTGACCGGAGAGAAGCTGAGGCTGAATCGGGGTAGCGTGAGGTCGATCTTCTCGCTCGTCAGGAACTGACGGCGGCGGGCGGACACGGAGACGTTCGCGAACGAGAACCGGTGGTTCAGGCCCGCGTCCGAATCGATCGTCTGGGTCTGGAGAAGTGGATCGAACGTCTGGTCCTGGAACGTCCGTGTATCCTGCACGTAGCGCGCGGACACCCGCAGCGTGGTGGCGAGGCCGAGATCCTGGTCGTGGTTGAGCCCGAAGGTCAGGTTCTGGCCCGTCTCGCTGAACGTCTGACCGTACGCGACGCTCCCGCGGATGAATTTCTTCAGGAATCGGTACCGGAAGATGCCGTTGAGACGAGTGTAGTTGCCGCTGAACCAGTCCACCGACGCTGCGAAGTCCGTGTAATCGTTGATCGCCCAGTAGTATCCGAAGTCCGTGACGTTGCGACTCGTGCTTCCCGACGTCTGCACCACGTCGTTGAATCCGAATCGCGGCGGCAGGAGCCCGCTCCTCCTCCCGGGTCGGATGTCCTGTGCGAAGAACGGAAGCCAGAACACCGGCACCTGGCTCACGTAGAGCACCACCGGCCAGGCCACGATCACGTCCCGGTTGACGAGCTTGATCTCGCCCGCCTGGAACCGGTAGTGAGGCATCTCGACGTCGCACGAGGTGAACGCCCCGCTGGATGCGAAGACGGTGTCCTGCGCCTTGGGGATGACGTCGCCCACCACCCGCCACGTCGTCGCGCCCTGCGCGAACTGCGTCTCCGCGCCGAACACGGTTCCCTTGAGGCTCGCGAGATCGTAGTAGAGCAGAGAGTCGCTCTGCACGTCCTTCTGATCCGCGCCCACCAGCTCGATGTTGCCGATCGCCGACATGAAGCGGACGTTGCCGCGGTAGAGGATCGTGTCCGCCGTGAGCACGTCCGGCCCCCGGTTCACCTGCGCATCGCCGAGGAGGCCGATCCGCTGTTCCTCGACCCCCAGCCGCACCTCCTGGCCGCGGTACTCGAACACCATGAAGCCGGGAAGGTCTTTGAGCTGGCGAAAGATGTCGTCCCGAGCCGGATAGCCCTCGGTCTCGAGACCCTGTCGGCGGGCCTCGATGTCCACGCGGGGCATCGTGTCCGCGGCCACCCCGAGCGTGTCACCCGGAATCGTGTCGTCCGGTGCGAGCCCGGGCTCCCGCAGCAGTCGGTTCCGGTCGAGCCGATCGCGAAGATTCCGATCCGTCTCCTGGGCCGAGACGGACCCGGCGATCAACAGCAGGAGGGTGGCGAGCCATGCCGAACGGAGCGCGCCCATGGTGATCAGGAGTCGGGGGCCGGCTCCCCGGCCCTCGCACGGCCGCCCCCAACCATCCGCACGAGCCATATCGACAGCTCGTACAGCAGCACCATGGGCACGAGAAGCATGAACATCGTGCCGAGATCCGCGGGCGTGAGCAGGGCGGAAGCGAAGGCCAGGATGACGAGCGCGTGTCGCTGGTACTTCCGGAGCCCGGCGGGGGTCACGAGGCCCATGAAGCTCAGTAGGACCAGCACCACCGGCATCTCGAAGATGAGCCCGAAGGCGAGTATCAGCCGGGTCGCGAACCGCAGATACTCGTCGACCGTGATGATCGGAGTCAGGGTCTCGGCCTGAAAGCCGATCAGGAACCTCAGGCCGAGCGGCAGCACCAGGAAGTAGGCCATCGCGATCCCGAACAGGAAAAGCACGAACCCCACGCTGATGGCCGGAACCACGTATTTCTTCTCGTGCTCGTACAGAGCCGGCGAGAAGAAGGCCCAGGTCTGATAGGCGATCACCGGGAGGGAGAGGATGAAGCCGACGACGAACGCCAGCTTGAAGGTGATCACGACGGGCGTCGTGGGGCTCGTGTAGCGCAGCCCCTCGTCCGGAAGCACCTGGTTGAAGGGACGCTCGAGGATCTCGAGGATCCCGGCCTCCGTGACGAGAAAGAACCCGACGATCGACAGCAACACGAGGGCGACGAGACACCAGATGACCCGGCGCCTCAGCTCCTCGAGGTGATCCAGGAAGGGCATCTCCGCCGGGTCGGCACCCATACCGCTATTCGCTCTCGTCGGAGGCGTCGAAGAGCTCCTGCTGGCCGCGGGCCCTGTACCGCGCCCGCGTCACCAGCTCCCGAACTTCCTCCATGAACTCCGTCGTGTCCTGGAAGTTCCTGTACACGGACGCGAACCGCACGTACGCCACCTGGTCCGCTCCCTGCAGGTGCCGCATCACCAGCTCGCCGATCGCCTCGCTGCCCACTTCCCGGTCATCGAAGGCCTCGATCGACTCTTCGATCGAGTCGACCATGTCCTCGATCTCGGCCAGGGACACGGGGCGCTTTGCGCAGGCGATCCGTATGCTGCGAAAAAGCTTGTGGCGATCGTAAGGCTCGATCGTGCCGGAGGTCTTGCGGACGGTCAGCGGTTCCCGTTCGATGAGCTCGTAGGTCGTGAAACGCCCCCCGCACCCCAGACACTCGCGTCGGCGCCGGATGGCCCGACCGCCGCGGCTCAGTCGCGAGTCCACGACGCGGTCTTCGATGTGATCACAGGTGGGGCAGCGCACGCGTCCTCCTCGTCCGGGTTCGGCAACCCGCGATGGGACGCAAACCCCGGGCCGGCAGGGTCAGTTCCGGAGCCGGGTCAGCTCCCGCTCCGCGAGGTCGGCCTCGTCGCTGTCGGGATACCCCTGAACGACCCGACCGAAGAAGGTTCGGGCGTCGTCCACATTGCCCCGCTCGAGCTCGATCAGCCCGCTCTTGTACAGAGCCGTAGACGCCCGGCGCGAGTTGGGATAAAGCTCCAGGACTCTCGCGTACTCGACCAGGGCATCGTCGATGTCCCCGGCTTCGGCGAAGGTCTCCGCACGGAAGTACTGGGCATCCGGCGCCAGCTCGTGGGCCGGGTACTGTTCCAGGAACTGATCGAGTCCGTCGCGGGCTGTCTCGTACGAGCCCCGCCGGAACTGGCGCAGAGCGGCCTCGTAGAGGGCCTCCGGCTGACCGGTCGCCGCCGGAGCGACGGTGCTGTCACCTTCCGCGCCCGGCGACACCGCCAGCCCGGCGGCCGCGCCGGCCGCAGCCCCTCCCGCAAGGTCGGGCTGCGCATCCTGGAGCAGCGCCAGCTGCCGCTGCGTTTCTCCCGTCAGCGCGGTCAACTGGGTCACGGCGACGGCCAGATCCTCGATCTGCCTCTGAAGATCGACCCGTCCGGATATGTCACGGCGCTGCTGGACGCTCAGACTGTCCAGCAGCACCGATCGCAACTGCCTGATCTCCGTCATCAGGCTGTCCCTCTGGGCGCGGTCCGCCTGCATCTGCGCCTGCATCGTGGACTGAAGCTCAGCCACGTCGCTTTTCATGGCGCATCCCGCGCCCAGAAGGGCCAGAGAGCCCGTGATGATGACTCTACGAATCAAAGAGCGTCCAGGTTCTCGATGTCGAAGCCGGAGTTTCTGTTCATCGCCCAGGCATCCTCGTTCGAACCCTGCGCGATGGGCCGTTCCTCACCGTAGCTGACGGTGTTGAACATGTCTTCCGACAGGCCGAGGCTCACGAGGTAACGGACGGTGGCGTTCGCCCGACGCTGTCCGAGCGCCTGGTTGTACTCGATCGAGCCACGCTCGTCGCAGTTCCCCTCCACCGTGATCTTGACGTTCGGATACTGACGGAGCACGTCAGCCTTCGCCTGCAGCGTGGCCGCCGCGTCATCCCGGATGTTCGACTTGTCGAAGTCGAAGAAGATCCGCTGCTGGATCACGAGGATCGCATCGATCTTCGCGACCTGGGCGCCGGCCGAATTCGCGCACTCGGTGCCCGCGTAGTCGCGCATGGCCTGCTCGTACAGGCTGCGGGCCCGGTCGTAATTGCCCACGGCCATCGCCGAAGCGGCGTCCTGGCACAGCCGCGCGGCTGCCGCCTCGCGCTCCGCAGCGCGAACCGCGGCGAGGCTGTCAGCATCGGGCTCCGGCACCGTCTCGGCCACCACGGGGGGCGGCTCGGGCGCAGGATTCCCACCGCAGGCGGCAACTCCCACGGCGAGGAGAACCAGGAGAGCTGCGATCCTACCATTGAGACGCATCTTGACGCTCCTTTTGAGTGAGTCGCGAACTCCCGGATCGGGATGTCGGATCTCGTACAGTCGTGACGGTTGAGCTGGTCCCATCGGAACCGCTGTATTCTATAGTCCTCGCGGGCGCTTGCCAAGCGCTGCGCCCGCTTCATTTACGGCGTCAGCGTCCCGGGGGAAGCGGGTCCGACCACTGGGGCAGCTGGTCGACCTGATTCACGGTCACCGACCGCAGCCTGCCGCTCACCGTGTCGAGCACCCAGAGAGCGTAATAGCCGCGGAGAGTTCCCGCGAACACGAGATGCCGTCCATCCGGCGCCCAGCTCGGGTCCTCGTTGCTGCCCTGAGATGTCAGGATGCGGCGATCGGACCCGTCCGGGTTGACCGTCACGATCTGAAACCAGCTCTGCACCCAGGTGTGGTACGCGATTCGATCGCCCCGAGGAGACCAGTCCGGTGACGTCGCGTAGCCTCGCTCGCCGAACACGTACCGGCTCACGATGGCTGGATCCCCGCCCCGCTGAAGATCGAGAACGTAGATCTGGGGATTCCCGAGAGGTGTCGACGTGATGGCGATCGACCGACCGTCGGGCGAGTACGTCCCGCCCATGGTCTCTCCCGTCGAGGTGTAGGTGACGCGCCGGGTGCAGCAGAGCGGATCCCGCTGGATCTCGAACAGCTCCGTGTGGTCATCCTGGGTTCGACCGTACAGGATGCGCTTCCCGTCCGGAGAGTACACCGGGGTGATGTTCAGATCGCCGACGTCCGAGATCACCTGCTCCGCCCCGGTCACCATGTCCCTCTCGTAGATGACGGGTTTCCCGGATCGATACGACACGTAGGCGAGGAATCGGCCATCGGGCGAAAGCTCCGGCGAGAGAACGATGGCACTGTCGTGCGATGCGGCTTCCCGGGTCAGTCGCTGCAGGTTGTATCCGTCGCTGTCGATCATGAACAGGTCGGAGGCCGTGGGCGTCACCATACGCCGGAAGACGATGCGGGTCGCCGCGATCCCCGGCTCTCCGGTGGCCCAGAACACGACCTCGTCCGCCACACGGTGAACCGCCATCCGGAAGTCCGGCTGGTCCGGTCGGGGCAGGGAAAAGGCCTTGACCTCCTTCAGCTCCGAGAACACCACATCGTGGAGGCTCACCCGCAGCACCGGCTGCGCCGCGGTGCCGGTCAGCTCGGACACGACCAGCCAGACCGCTCCCAGCTGGTTCCACAGACCGTAGTTCACCGGACCCGCGGTCGGGAGGTCTTCCGGAACCGCGATGATCTGGAAGCGGTCGGCGTAGTCGAGGTCCCGGCGCAGGATCGTGTCCACACGGACCGCCATGTCATCGAGTCCGGCCTGAGACCCTACCTCGGTCATCACCAGTCCCGGCAGATAGCCCGGTGAATAGGTGATGCCCACCCGCACGTCGCCCGGGTCCTGGGCGCGCGCCGCGCCGGCCACGCAGAGCAGGCCGAACATCGCGAGCGCAATGGCAGATCGCTTCCGTCCCCTCATCACTCGACTCACCTCACAGAGAAGCTGGATCGAAGAAGAACGACACTCTGAGCTGATCGCGGGGCCACCCATCCGGCAGCGGTCCGAACGCCTTGGCCTTTCCCGCTGCCTCCACGGCGCCGCGGGCCTCGAGGTCGAAGGCCAGGTCGCCCGACCGCTGCACCCACTCGAGGTCGCTCGTCGATCCATCCCGGTGGATGGTGAACACGACCTCTGCACGAAGGTGGCGATTCCCGGTCGGCGGCCGCCAGTACCGATGGACCTGGAGAATGATGTTCTCCAGATACCTCGGGTCTACGAAAGCCGCACCCTCGAGCTGGACGTTGATCGGATCGTTCCCTTCCTCCGGGCCCCGCGCGGGCTCCTTCGACGGCTCGACGGGAGGAGGCTGCTCCACCACCGTAGGCACTTCGGTCCGCGGCTTCGGATCCGGGGTCGGCTCGGGCGGTGGCGGTCGATTCTCTTCCTCCGCGACCTTGGCCGGCTCCGGCTTCAGTCGCATCGGGGCGGTGGGGTCGGATGCGGCGACCAGGTGGACCCGAAACGTCTGCGCCGGAAGGGCTCTCGGAGCCATCCAGGCTCCGGCGGCTGCCATGGAGATCCCCACGGCCGCATGGAGGATCGTGGAGGCGATCACCGCCCCCGGCGGCAGCCGGTGCCGGGATCGGGCGCCGGTCGTCCAGCGTGCCTCGGCGCTCACGGGCCGCGGTCAGAATCCGGTTCGGCGATCAGGCTGACGGCATCGATCTCCGACTCCTTCAGCTTGCCGATCACCCAGAGAACCGCTCCATACGAAACGTCGCGATCTCCCTTCACGTACACCGTGGGGCCGCCGCGCTGCTCGACCAGCTGGACGATCGTGGCCGCGAACTCCTCGCGGGTGAAGGCATCGTCATCCACGAAGATCTGCCCCCCCCGATCGACCGTGATCACCAGACCCTCGGAAACCTGAAGCGGGGCAGAGGGTGCTTTCGGCACGGCGACCTCGACCCCTCCCTGCAGGATCGGCGCGGTGATCATGAAGATCACGAGCAGGGTGAACGCCACGTCCACCAGGCTCGTGACGTTGATTTCCGCCCGAACCTGAAGACCGTTCTCGGGTCCGCCCCCGAGACGACCTCCGATCATACCCGACCCTCCCTGGCCAGCGTTCCGACGAACTCGCTCGCAAAGCCTTCCAGCTCACCGGTGAACAGGCCCAGCTTCGCGGCATAGTGGTTGTAGGCGATGACGGCGGGAATGGCGACGGCCAGGCCGACCACGGTCGTCACCAGCGCCTCGGCGATCCCCGGCGCGACGGCCGCGATGTTGGCGGAGCCCTGGGAGGTGATCCCGATGAAGGAGTTCATGACTCCCACGACGGTGCCCATGAGGCCGAGGAGCGGGCTCACGGAACCGATGATGGCGAGCCAGGGCAGTCCGTGCGCCAGGTCGTCCCGCTCTTCGGCCAGCTCCTTCTCCAGCACCAGACGGAGCGTGTCCAGCTGGGCGGAGGAAAGACCCGGCGCCTCGTGTCCGTCCTCCCGCAAGGCGGTCGGACGCAACTCGGTGAAGAAGTTGACGCCCCGGCGGAACACCCGCGTGTACGGCGATTCGGCGAGCCGGGTGAGCGTCTGATACACGTCCCGCAGCCCGGTCGCCGCTTCCATACCGGCCACGAAGGAGTCGCCCTGCTGCCGCATCTTCCTGAATTCGGACCACTTCCAGAAGATCATCACCCAGGAGGCGAGCGAGAAGGCAGCGAGCACGATCAGGATGACCTTGGTGACCGGAGTGGCATGCAGGATGAGGTCCCACGGGCTTCCGGTCATCGAACGAGCTTGCTGAAGCCACGGCAGAACGGTGGGCGCCGGGATCATCGTCCGCCCTCCGCGATCCACGTGCATGTGGCCGCGAGTCCGTCCTCGAGACTCCCTTCGGGGCGCCACGACCGGCTCATCAGCTTCGCCGGCTGGAGGCTGTTCCGAAGCAGCTCACCCGGACGGGCCGGAGCCCTCTCCACGGGTACCTCGCGATCCGTGACCCTCATGATCGCTCTTGCAAGCTCGTTTACGCTGGTTTCCACACCCGTTCCCACGTTGAAGGCCACATCGTCGATCGTCTGCGCACCCGAGAGGTCGAGGGTCGCGGCCAGCAGGTTGGCCCGCGCCACGTCTCCCACATACACGTAGTCGCGCGTCTGTTCCCCGTCCCCGAACACAGTGATCGGTCGGCCCTCCAGAACCGCGCGCCCGAAGATCGCCACGACCCCGGCCTCGCCGTGCGGATCCTGCCGCGGGCCGAATACGTTGGAGTAGCGTAGCGAAACGCCTTCCAGCCCGTGGATGTGGCGATAGAAATGCAGGTAGTGCTCGCCCGTGAGCTTGCTCACGCCATAGGGTGACAGAGGCTGCTTCGGCGCCGTTTCCACCACGGGAAGGTCCTCGGGCTCACCATAGACGACACCGCCGGATGATACGTAGATGAACCGGCGGACGCCGCCCTGCACGGCGGCCTCCAGCAGATTCAACAGGCCCATGACGTTGATCGACGCGTCGTGCTCGGGCCGGTTCACGGAAACGCGAACGTCGATCTGCGCGGCGTGGTGGCTGATGAGATCGAAGCCGCCACCGCGTACGAGCTCCGCCGCTTCCGCAGAGCGGATGTCGGAGACGACGAGCTCGACCCCCTCCGACACGTTCTCCCTGCGCCCGGAGCTCAGGTCGTCCAACGCCGTGACCGACCACCCGTCCGCGGCGAAGACGTCACAGACATGGGAGCCGATGAAACCGGCTCCGCCCGTGACCAGTGCCCTCCCACTCTGTTTCGACATCCGCGTCCATCCTCGAGAAGTGCTCCGGTACCGGCCCGCGCGCCCTTCTGCACGGGGCCGCGGCCAAGCTATTTGCCGCCGCCGCGCGCCGAAAGACACCGGACCGGGATGAACGAAGCGTCCCGCCGGCCGGCGGGACGCTTCCTTTCCATCGGGGCCGGAGGCGAAGTGGCGCTACTGCGGCATGCGCTCCACCCTACGGACAGGGTCTCCCGGTCGCATGGCCGGATCCAGCACCTCGGTGACCCGCGCGGTCGACGTAGCCTGCGACGCGTGCACCACCCGGACCGTCGAGATTCGATCCTCCGCAAAGGCCGTCTCCGGGACCTGGCCGAGCGGAAACACGGCGACGAGGTCCCCCACGTGGATCCCGTCCGCGGTCCCGATGTCGAGAAACAGGGTTTCACCCGGAGCCAGGATCACCTGGTCCTCGGTGAACGCCAGAACGCTGCCCACCGGGCCGCCCTCCTCGGGCTCGGACTGTTCCCCCGGCTCGATCGAGAAGTCCTCGACCGGAAGCATGGCGTCTCCGACCCGATAGTCTCCGAACAGCTGTACGACCTCGGCCCGTGCGCTGTCCCGCGTCGGGTAGGTCCGGGTCACGCGCACGACGCCCACCGTATACAGCACGGTTCCTTCGTTCCCGAGGGTCCGGCCCCACTGAACGGCCTTGAGGCGGTCGCCGAGCGAGACGTTCGCATCGGTCAATTGCAGCACGATCTCGTCGTTCATCCGGACGGTCGTAGGCAGCTTGATATGGGGGTGCGCCTCCGCCACCACGCGCATCGTCACGCCCACCGGCTGTAAGCGGCTGGGGTCCGACACGATCGGCGCCCCGTGAAAGTCGCTCCCCGATACGACCCTTCGCGGCGCCGACTCGTCGATGGCGAGGTTGCCGTAGGCGGACGCCGTGGGATCCGATCGAAACACCGAGCCCTCCGGGTACTCTCCGGGCGGCCCGAACGAGCGGCCGGGCGTGGAGGGCGCTTCCTGATCCTGACGAACCCCGGGCTCGGCGCCGGCCGCAGGCGTGGCCCGAAGCCTCGCAGCCGAGCTCCTCGCGGAGGCCGGCTCTCCCCGGTCGCCTCCCGGGAGTCGCAGGGTCTCTCCGGGGTAGATCCAGTGCGGATCCTCGATCAGTGCGGCGTTGAGCCGATAGAGCTCGGACCAGCGGAACGGATCCGCCAGATAGCGTGCCGCGAGATCCCACAGGGTGTCCCCGGAACGTACCTCGTGGGTCGCATCGCTCTGCTGGGCGAAGGCCGGCGAAACCACGATCGAGCTGGCCGCCAGAACCGTCGCGAGAGCGCGGGTCACCCTGTTCATGTTCTGCCTCCTCAGAAGGGCAGGTCGTCCTCTCCGGCGAGAGCGTCGTCCGTGAAGTCATCCATGCTGGATCGGGACGGTCGCTGGGCACGCGGCTCCGAGTAGGAGTCGGCCCGGTCTCCACGACCCCCGAGCATGATCATCTCCCGCGCCCGGATATCCGTGAAGTAACGCACCTGCCCGTCCTGCTCCACCTGTCGGTACTCCACACTGCCCTCGATGTACACCCGGTCGCCCTTCTGCAGGTAACGCTCGCAGACGTCCGCGAGCTTGTCCCAGCAGGACACCCGGTGCCACTCCGTCTTCTCCTGCCGCTCGCCGCTGCGGTCCGTCCATTCGCGGCTCGTGGCGACGGACAGCGAAGCAACCCTCGTGCCGGAAGAGGTCACCCGGACTTCGGGATCGCGTCCGAGATTTCCAATCAACTGAATCTTGTTGAGAGAGCGTGACATCCTATCCTCTTATTATAATGATACATAGAAGAATCCAAGCCCGCGCGCGGAACCGAGTCCCACAACCCATCGAAACTAGACGGCGCTTCCTTCACGTGTCAACGCGCTCGATCGTGCAGATCCAGCCTCATCACGATCGCATCTTCCACCGGCTCCGAGTAGTACTTCTTTCGCACTCCGACGATTTCGAATCCATCCGTTTCGTACATGCGCCGCGCCACGGCATTGGTCTGCCGGACTTCGAGATAGAGGGATCGCGCCCCCCGCGCCTTCGCCACCCGGAGGCTCTCGCGAAGCAGATGTCTCCCGATTCCCGTCCCGCGCAGCTCCGGCAGGACCGCGATGTCCCCGAGCTCCGATTCGTCGGCCGCAAACCACAACACCGAGTATCCCGCTACCCTGTCGTTTCTCTCCGCGACCAGGAGCGCGGCACTCGGACGACGCATCAGCGCCCGGAAGGTGGCCTCCTCCCAAGGCGCCGTGAACGATCTTCTCTCGATATGCATGACCTCCGGCAGGTCCGCCGCCCGCATCCGACGGACCGCGATCGGGTCGGTGCTCTCCGGCCGCGGCAACGCTAGCCTCCCTGGCTTCGCTCGGCCCCCGGTGCCCGGACGTACCCCGGTTCCCAGGTCGCCGGATCGGGCACCCGGCCGGCATCCGGATCGGTCTCCGCCAGCCACAGCAGGGCCGAAGCACGCGGAGGCCACATCTCCGGGTCGGTCACGACTCCGCCGGCCGAACGAATCCGGTCTTCCGCCAGCCCCGCTCCATCGCCGGTGAACACCCACGCGGCCGGATCCTCCAGATCCTGCAGGACCTCCTCCACGGCCGAGGCCCTGGGGGCCAGCAACTCCTCGAAAGACGGATGAACGCGATATCCGCCGGCGTAGACCTGGCCCCTGCGGGCGTCGAACAGGCTGCACACCGGTCCCGAAGCGTTCGCTCCCACCGCGACCGCAGCGAGGCTGGAATACGCATACATCTCGAGGCCCAGGGCGTGGCACATGCCCTTGGCGAGCGATGCCGCGATGCGGACCCCGGTGAAGGACCCCGGTCCTCCGCCGACGACCACCGCGGCGAGATCCGAGGGGGTACGGCCGAAACGCTCCAGCACCGAGTGCACGGCCGGAAGCACCGTCTCGGAGCGCGTGGCGCGGACATCCAGCTGGATCTCGGCCAGGACGTCTCCGTCGGCCCCGAGCGCCACACTGCCCGTGGACGTGCTCGTGTCGAGCGCGAGGATCAGCATCCGCGCCCTTCCTCCTTCACGGGTGGGTCGGGAAGCGGGGGCGCCGACCCCCGCACGCTTCCAACGATCCGCCGTCGGGACGGATCGGGGAGGAAGTCCAGCCGGAGGTCCCAACGGTCCTCGGGCAGGTATCCCGCGGCGCGATCGGCCCACTCCACGAACACCACCTCCTCGCACTGGACCAGGTCCTGCCAGCCCATGTCCGAGAGTCCCTTCGGATCCTCGATCCGATACAGATCCGCGTGCCGAACCGCCGCCTCACCGGCTCCGAGGTAGAGGTTCACCAGAGTGAATGTGGGGCTCGGGATCGGTCCGTCGACGCCGGCCCCCCGGCACGCCGCTCTGGCAAGAGTCGACTTGCCGGCCCCCAGGTCGCCGTACAGACAGACGAACACCCCGTGCTCGAGGGCCGTTCGACCTACTTCCCTGCCCCATGCCTCGAGCTCGGGCTCGGTCGGCTCGAAACGGGTCTCCACGGATCCGAGCTCCGTCACCGGGACCCCCGGCGGCCCGGTCGGCCAGCACTCCGGGAGCGCCGGCGGCGTCCCCCGGCCGTGTCCATGGCGGTTTTCACCTCGAAGAGCTCGTCCCGCAGCCGGGCGGCCCGCTCGAAGTCGAGGGACTGGGCCGCCTCCTTCATCTCCGCCTCGAGGCGCTGGGCCAGCTCCGCGGGATCGACCCCACCGTAGCCCTCCCCCTCCGCCCCCCGCTCCGCGACGCGCGCGTCCGCCACGGAGGTGGTGAAGCGGATCTGCTCCACCGACTTCACGATCGATCGGGGCTCGATCCCGTGCTCTTCGTTGTATTCCGCCTGAATCGCCCGTCTACGGTCGGTCTCCCGGATGGCGCGCTCCATGGAGCCGGTGACCCGATCCGCGTACATCACCGCCATCCCGTCCAGGTTTCGGGCCGCGCGGCCGATCGTCTGGATCAGAGAGGTCTCGGAGCGCAGGAATCCCTCCTTGTCCGCGTCGAGGATCGCCACGAGAGACACCTCGGGCAGGTCCAGTCCCTCCCGCAGAAGATTGATCCCGACGAGCACGTCGAACACCCCGAGCCTCAGCTCCCGAAGGATCTCGACCCGATCGATCGAGTTGATGTCGCTGTGCATGTAGCGGACCCGGACCCCGCGCGACGCGAGGTACTCGGACAGATCTTCGGCCATCCGCTTGGTGAGCGTCGTCACCAGAATTCTCTCCGAGCGGGCCGTCCGCAGGCGAATCTCCTCGAGCAGGTCGTCCACCTGTCCGCTGACCGGCCGAACTTCGACTTTCGGATCGAGCAGACCGGTGGGACGGATCAGCTGCTCCACGATCACCCCTTCCGAACGGGTCAGCTCGTGGTCGCCCGGCGTCGCGCTCACGAAGAGTACCGAAGGGACGACCTCCTCCCACTCCTCGAAGTTGAGAGGTCGGTTGTCGAGCGCGGACGGCAGCCGGAAGCCGTATTCCACCAGCGTCGTCTTGCGGCTGCGATCGCCCGTGTACATGGCCCCGATCTGCGGGACCGTGACGTGCGATTCGTCGACCACCACGAGGAAATCCTCCGGGAAGTAGTCGAGCAGACAGTAGGGGCGATCGCCCGGCTCCCGTCCGTCGAAATACCGCGAGTAGTTCTCGATGCCGGGGCATACGCCGATCTCGCGCAGCATCTCGACGTCGAACCGGGTTCGCTGTTCGAGCCTCTGCGCTTCCAGCAGACGCCCGTCGCCGCGCAGGTCCATGAGCCGCGCTTCCAGCTCGGTCAGGATGCCATCGATCGCCCGCTGGAGACGATCGGGGTCCACCGCGTAGTGCGTCGCCGGAAACACGGCCGTCCGCGCGAGCGAAGCGATCGCCTTTCCGGTGATCGGGTCGATCTTGGTGATTCGCTCCACCTCGTCCCCGAACAGCTCGATCCGGACCGCCTGTTCCTCGTAGGCCGGAAGGACCTCGATCACGTCCCCGCGGACGCGGAAGGTCCCCCGCCGGAAATCGAGATCGTTGCGGCCGTACTGGATCTGCACCAGACCCGAGAGGATGTCCCGGCGGGTGATCCTCTGACCCACCTCCAGCGTGAGCATCTGGGAACGGTAGGAGCGCGGGTCTCCCAGCCCGTAGATGGCGGACACCGAGGCGACCACGATCACGTCGCGCCTCTCCATCAGCGAGGAAGTCGCTCGCAGGCGAAGCCGGTCGATGTCCTCGTTGATCGAGGCGTCCTTCTCGATGTACGTGTCCGTGGTGGGGACGTAGGCCTCGGGCTGGTAGTAATCGTAGTAGGAGATGAAGTACTCGACCGCGTTGCTCGGGAAGAACTGCTTCAGCTCCCCGTACAGCTGCGCCGCGAGCGTCTTGTTGTGGCTCATCACCAGGGTGGGGAGGCCGGTCTCCTGGATGACCCCGGCCATGGTGACCGTCTTCCCGCTGCCGGTGACCCCGAGCAGCGTCTGCCACCGCTCGCCCCGCCGAACCCCATCGGCCAGCGCCCGGATCGCCTCGGGCTGATCCCCGGTCGGCTCGAACGGAAGCTGGATGTCGAAGCGCTGTGACGTCACGGGCTCCTCTCTGGACGGTCCGGTCCGCGGGTCTCCGGCTCGTGCCGGATCCGCTTGACGGGACACGGCGCGCCGCTCACGTTGCGGCCTCGCTTTCGCTCGTACAAGGGCCGGACCGGGGACCTCATGATATCAAGCCTTCGCCCATCGATTGCCCTGCTGTCGCTCCTCGCGGCCACCGCCGCGTGTACGGGCGGGTCCTCACAGCACGAAGAAGAGCTCGCGCAGCTGAGGAGCGAGCGACGCGTCCTGATCAATCAGTTCTCCTCCGTTCAGGACGTCATCCGGAGTGCCCAGAAGCAGGCCCTGGAGGAACCCGGGGTCCGGCAGGCGCAGGACACCTTCAATCGGAGCCTGCGCGAGGTGGTCGCCCGAGACGATCCCGAGGCGGTCGAGCTGCTCGACCGGGCCCGGTCGGTGGGTCACGACCTCGAGGCGATGGCGAACCCGATCCTTCTCATGGAAGGCGAGGAGGACCCGCGGCCGACCACGCCGGAGGAGAGGGCCGCCGTGGCGGAAGAGCTGGCCACGGTGGAGAGACAGCTTCGGCCCGTGCTCACCCGTGCGTTCCAGGACCCCGCGGTGACGGAGGCGTTCGGCGTGTTGAGGGACAGCGTGATCGCGGCCATCCTCAGGATCGATCCGGAGGCCCAGCGGTCGATGGACCTGATGGCGGAAATCGAGTCCCAGGTGGCGGAGATCGACGCGAAGATCGCGCGTCTGTCCGAGTAGGCGGCTTCGCCGGCGGTCCCTTTCACCTCCGGGACCCGCGGATGCTCCTCGCTACACCTCCAGGGTCAGGTCGCTGTCGCCGAAGCTCTCCTTCCGCTCCACCGTCAGGACGCCTTTCACCCGGCGGATCTGCCGCACCACCTTCTTCAGGTGCGCGAGGTTCTCGACCTCGACCACGAACTGGCCGGTCATCCCGCCCTCGGTGGAATGGATGTCCGCCGACTGGATGTTGGTGCCCGTGTCGCTGATCGACCGCGCGATGTCGGCGAACAGCCCGTG
>NZ_JBZQEK010000150.1:0-2414 GCF_058719085.1 Candidatus Benthicola sp. | reverse complement strand
TGCCGTCGTGATCGAGCGCCTCGAAGCCCTCGAGCACCGGCGCCTGCGAAACGGCGGCGATGATCGAGTCGGCCGAAACGGAGTACTCGGAGCCCGGAATCGGAATCGGGCGCCGGCGCCCCGAATCGTCCGGTTCGCCGAGCTCCATGCGGATGGCGATGACCCGCTCGAGCGCCCCGTCGTCCGATCGCTCGAGGCGCACCGGGGAGGACAGCAGGACGAGCTCGATCCCCTCCTCCAGGGCGTCCTCCACCTCCTCCTCGATGGCGGGCATCTCCTCGCGGGACCGACGGTACAGGAGGGTGACGCGGGCCCCGGTCCTTCGGGCGGTCCGGGCGGCGTCGATGGCCGTGTTCCCGCCTCCGACCACGACGACCCTCTCTCCGAGCTCCACCGTCTCGCCGCAGTTCACCCGCGCCAGGTAGTCCGTTCCCGTCCACACGGAGGGACCTTCCTCCCCCGCGATCCCGAGACCGCGTCCCATCTGCGCCCCGATGCCCAGGTACAGGGCGGTATGCCGGGAGCGCAGCTCTTCGAGCGACACGTCCCGGCCGACCGACGTGTCGAGCCGCAGATCGATCCCGAGGTCCAGGATGCGCTGGATCTCGGCGTCCAGGATCGCGGGCGGCAGACGGTAGTCGGGGATCCCGTACCGCAGCATGCCGCCGGGTCTCTCTCGGGATTCGTACACGGTCACCCGGTAGCCCCGGCGGGCCATCTGGTAGGCGAACGACAGTCCGGAAGGCCCGGCGCCCACCACGCCGATCCACTCCTCCCGCGGCTCGCGGTCGACCTCGGCCAGCGGGATCCCGGCGGTGATCGCCCAGTCGCCGAGGAACCTCTCCATCGCGTTGATGGCGAGGGGCTCGTCGAGCTCGCTTCGGTTGCAGTGCGACTCGCAGGGATGCGGGCACACCCGGCCGAGCACGCTCGGAAACGGGTTCACATCCGTGATCATGCGCCAGGCCCGCGTGTAGGCTTCCTCTCGCGTCAGCCCGATCTTGTCGCGCTGGGCCACCGTGCCGATCCAGCCCCGGATGTCCCCGCAGTTGGGACACCCGGTCTGGCAGGGGGCCGTCTTTTCGGCCTGCTGAGGTCGGAACGAGGGCGTGATGCGCTGGTACGGCAGCGCGTTCCCGGCGCCGTCGCCTCTCACGAGGCGCCCTCGCGCAGCGCCACCTCGGCGTTCAGGTCGCGAATCCGGTGTGACATCGTCTGGAGGAGGTTGACCGCGAGCAGCGGGTCCTCCTTGATACGCCGGAGCAGCGTCTTCTTGTCCACCTTGAGGACCCTGGCCTCGCCGACGGCCCGGACGGTGGCCGATCGCGTCTCCTTCTCGAACACGGACATTTCGCCGAAGAAGTCCCCGGTCTCGAGGTAGGCGAGGTGCTGTTCGCCGATCGGAGTGGACTGCACGACCTGCACCTTACCGGACTGAACCACGTACATGCAGTCGCCCAGGTCGCCCTGCCGGACGATGGCCTCGCCGTCTCCGTAGAGTTTTCCGAGTGCGCCCTTTCCCATCGTCAGGACACCTTTCCGTTTCCGTTCATCGGCCGAACGCCGGCGGCGAGGTTGAGCGCCATACTTCCGAGAAACCCGGGGTGAAGGGTTCCCCGAAGGATCTCCTTGTAGGGCGCGCTTCCCGTGAACATGTTCCAGAGGAGCGAGCTCATGTGGGGAGCCGCTCCGGGCCTGGACTGCTCGCGCGAGGCCATCCGGAGGATTCCTCGCCTCGAGATCTTCGACATCTTGAACAGCGTCGTGGTGCCGAAGATCACCTTCCCGATCGCGTTGTCATGGGCGATGCCGCGACAGGTCGGCCAGTAATGTTCCTCGAACGCGTCGGCCGATACGCCTCGCACGACCGCCGTGGAAGCCGCCGCCTTGGCGGTTCGGAACGCCGCCCCGATGCCGTCCTTGTAGAGACGCGTAATCCCGCTGTCGCCGATGAGGACGATGCGATCACCGTACGGCCGCTTCGTCGCGCCCATGTTGATCAGCGGTGAGCAGCTGCACACGCAGGGCGACGCATCGGTGGGGAAGCACCGGCGCACCACCGGATCCTCGAGGAACTCGTGCACCAGCTCCTGGTCGAGCTCGTCGCCCAGCATGACGACGGTCACGAACTCGCCCTTGGGGATGATTGCCGCGAACTCGAGCCTCGGGATGGTGAGCAGGAAGACGTGCATCGCGTTGCCGAGAATGCGATAGACCTCCTCCGGCGTGGAGCGGAACTCGCAGATGTAGGTGCGCGTGCTCTTCGGCGGCGCCACCCCGGCCGGAAGGTCCTCCAGCAGCTTCAGGAAGTTGCTGTTCACTCCGGTGGCCACGGCCACGAGGTCGTAAGACTCCTCCTTCAGATCCGAACCGATCAGGACCGGTCGCTCGTCGCGCCACTCCACATCGCTGAT
>NZ_JBZQEK010000149.1:0-4755 GCF_058719085.1 Candidatus Benthicola sp. | reverse complement strand
CGCGTCCGCGACCACGGCCTCCTTCGGCGCCGGATGCTGGGCCTCCGACGGGCTCGAGCTTCCGTCCGGGGCCGCCCGGCAGGCCGACAGCGCCAGCAGGCCGATCGATGCGAGCGGCAGGCAAAGGTATTTCATCGGTCCCACCCCCATGTTCAGATCGAGACCGCCGCCGCCACGTCGTCCCGGTCGTCCACGCGGAGCGTCAGGAGCGCCGCCAGCACGAGGGACCCGCCTCCAATGAGGAGGGCGTAGATGGCGTGGCCGCCGAAGAACCGGCCCACGAAGAAGCCGAGGATGGCGGCCGCGACGATCTGCGGAATCACGATGAAGAAATTGAACACGCCCATGTAGTAGCCCATCTTCGACGGCGGCAGCGACCCCGTGAGGATCGCGTACGGCATCGACAGGATGCTCGCCCACGCGATCCCGACCCCCACCATCGATCCGAGCAGCAGTCGCGGGTCGGAGATGATCCACACCGACAGAAGCCCGATCGCGCCCGCCACCAGGCAGAGGGCGTGGGCGATCTTCCGGCTCGTCCGCTTGGCCAGCACCGGGATGGCGAACGCCACCAGGGCGGCCACTCCGTTGTACGCGGCAAAGGCGACCCCTACCCAGTTCGCCCCGTCGTTATACAGGGCGGAGGTGGTGTCGGAGGTCCCGTAGATGTGACTGGTGACCGCGGCCGTGGTGTAGATCCACATCGCGAACAGGGCGAACCACGAGAAGAACTGCACCCAGGCCAGCTGCTTCATGGTGTGCGGCATGTCCTGGAAATCGTTCATGATCGTCACGAAGCCGTTGTCGTACCGGCCTCGCTTCTGCATCAGCCCGCTCAACACGAGCAGCGCGCCGACCGCGGTCATGCCGGCGGACAGGATCATCACCTGGTAGAGGGCCTGACGCACCATCCAGACGCTGAACAGGGCTCCGATCACCAGCAGGATCCACCCGAGCCGCATCTGCCGCCCCCCGTTCGCCGCGTACTCCTCCGGGGTCCGGAGATCGGCGACGAACCCTTCCCTCTCCTGGTTCTCCTCGAACGACGCCATCTCCTCCGGCGAGTACTCTCTCGAGCGGAAGACCGTCCACGCCACCGCGAGGAAGAACACGGCCGCCCCGAGATAGAAGGACCAGCGGACCGAATCCGGAATCTGCCCGGCCGGCGCCTCGTTGCTCACCCCGAAGCCATTGGTGAGAAGCCAGGGGAGGATCGAGGCCACCACCGCGCCGGTGCCGATGAAGAAGCTCTGCATGGCGAAGCCGGTGGTGCGCTGCTCCGACGGCAGGTTGTCCCCCACGAAGGCGCGAAACGGCTCCATCGAGATGTTGATCGACGCATCCATGATCCACAGCATGCCCGCGGCGACCCACAGGGTGGGGGAGTTCGGCATGACGACCAGCGCCGCGGAGGCCAGGATCGCCCCCACCAGGAAATACGGCCGTCGCCGCCCGAGGCGGCCCCACGTGCGGTCGCTGAAGTAGCCGACGATCGGCTGCACGACCAGTCCGGTGACCGGAGCGGCGATCCACAGGATGGGGATGTTCTCGACGCTCGCTCCGAGCGTTTCGAAGATCCGGCTCACGTTGGCGTTCTGCAGCGCGAAGCCGAACTGAATGCCCAGGAAGCCGAAGCTCATGTTCCAGATGTCCCAGAACGAGAGCCGCGGCTTCGGCCGGAGCTCCGCGGGCGGCGATACGGCGGTGGATTCCATGTTCCGGAACCTCGTCAGGAGTGAGTCAGTCGGATCGTACGGCGCGGGCCCGGGCCAGGACCCGCGCCAGCTCCACGACCTCGGGGTCCGCGAGCGCCTCGTCCAGCAGGCGGCTCATCGGCCGCTGCCAGTTCGGCCGCTCCAGGGACCGGGTGCCCGGAAGGTTGACGCCCTCCTCCTCGAGCCACAGGTCTTCGAGCCACGCCACCACGAGAGGGCTGTCGGAGGAACCGAGCCACCGGAGGGTCTCGGCCAGCAGGGTCCTCGGATCTTCCACGCTTTCGCCCAGGCGCCGCGCCAGGCGATCGGTCGCTTCCGCGCGCTCCTGCCGGACGTCGGGCTCGGCGGCCTCCTCGAGGAGGCCGCACCGGACCCGTTCCCCGATGTCCACGCCGGACAGCCAACCGGCGAAGGTGGGCGTGTCGTGCGTCCCGATGAGGGCCATGTCCCTGCCCGTGGCCGGCGCCATGTCCGGGTCCTCCGACGCGGTGAACTGGGCCAGGTACATGCCCCGGATGTGGTGCCGCGGCAGGGCCTCGCCGATCTCCGGCGGCACCGTGCCGAGATTCTCGCCCACCACCTCGCACCGGTTCCGGTGCGATTCGAGCGTGAGCACGGCGAACAGCTCCTCGGCCGGATACGAGACGTAGGTGCCCTCGTCCTTGCCCATGCCCTGCGGGATCCAGTAGAGCCGCGTCCACGCCATGATGTGGTCGATTCGGAGGACCCCCGAGATCCGCGCCTGGTGCGCGATGGACGCCGCCACGTATCGGTGCCCCTCTCGCCGCGAGGCCCCCGGGAGCACCGGATGGAACCCCCAGTCCTGGCCGCTCGGGAAACCACCGTCGGGCGGCGCGCCGACCGACATCCCCTCGGCGAACAGAGAGGCGCGGGACCACGGGTCGTAGCCATCCGGGTGCACACCCACGGCGAGGTCGAGCCCGAGCCGCACGCCGTCGGCCTCCAGGTCCCGCCTCAAGTCGTCGAGCTGGGAGCGAACCCGGGCCTGCGCCACCAGGTGAAACCGCTCCTCCTCGGAGTCCACATGGTCCGCCTCGAACCGCCCTTCCCGGGCCGCCGCCGGCCAGTCCCTCCAGCTTCGGCCCAGCCGGGCCTGGGCGCCGCGGAACCGGGCGTACCGGAGGAGCTCCTCGTCCACCTCCGTCGCTCCGGGCGCGGGCGCCCCGGCCAGCGCGGCCCGCACCTCGGCGTCCGCAGCCTGCACGTCGAGCCGCCGCGGCGGCGGTGTCGGACGGTTCGCCTCCCCGAGGTCGAGCAGCAGCTCGGACCAGAAGAGCCGGCTCACCGGAGAGTAGGGGCTCGGCTCGGGCGGATCGTCGTTGAAGGTGGGAAGCAGGGGAAGCACCATCACGAGGTCACCGCCCAGACCGTGTACCCAGCGAGCGACCGTCTCGAGGTCCCGCAGGTCGCCGCGGGACCGGCTGCGCGAGGACCGGAAGGCGGCGACCTGTCCGCCCACGCCCCAGCTGCGCCGCTCTTCCTCCCGGCGCCACGCCTGCACGGGCGCGGAGATCACGGTGGACTCCTGCAGACCGGCGGCAGACTCGACCTCGAGCCGATGGTATCCCATCGGCAGCGGACCGGGGGCCCGGAATCGGCCCGTCTTCCCATCCAGCGTCAGGTTGACCGGCTCGTCTTCCTCGAGGATCACCCGCGCCCGGAACGGCCCTCCAGCGGGCACCGGAAAGGGGGCCAGCCCTCCATCCCAGGCGACCAGAACGGGGGGAAGCGTTTCGGCTGCGCGAGCCGCCTGAACGGCCCGGAGGGCGTCGGCGGCCTCCGCCGGTCGGGCCAGCGGCGCCCCGAGCGAAGCGCACACGCGCACCAGCGTCTCCGGCGCGACCGTGACGGGCCGTCGCAGACCGTCCACGTAGTCCGTGTACACGCCCATCGCATCGGCCAGTGAGGCCAGGGCTTTCAGCTCATCCATGCGCGTCCGGTGACTGGCGGAACGTTCGCGATCGGGAACATCCGGCCGGGATTATAGCGGATCGCGGGCGGGCGTGGCGACCGTTCGGGAGCCACCGGTCGGTGGCCCCCGCCCGAACCCGACCCGAAAAGCATCAGCCCGGCCGCCGAGGCGACCGGGCTGAAGGTTGAATGAACCGCGCGTCCGGGATCAGTAACCCGGGTTCTGCGTCATGTTCGGGTTCGCGCCGAGCTCGAAGTCCGGAATCGGAAACAGGTTGACGTAGTCGGGAGTCGCCGCTCCCGTCTGCACGTTCCCCTTCCAGCTCCACAGCTTCTCGCCGCCCGAGAAGAGGCCGTAGCGGACCAGGTCCGTGCGACGATGGCCTTCCCACCACAGCTCCCGGGCCCGCTCGTCGAGCACGAAGTCGAGCGTCAGCTCGCTGGCCGTGATGTTCCCGCTGTCATCGCCGTACGCCCGTTCCCGGAGCTCATTGATGTAGTCCACCGCCGTGCCCGTGTCGCCACCGCCGCCCCGAAGGACGAGCTCGGCATACATCAGGTAGGCATCGGCAAGTCGGAACACCGGGAAGTCGGTGTCCGGATGGGTCTGGTTCGAGCCGGGCTGGCCGAGGCTGGACACGTTGCTGTACTTCGGCGCCGCATAGCCATCGTTGAAGTTCGAGATCGCCCCGACCTCGAGATTCTGGCCGTCGGTCCAGAAGTTCTGACGTCCGTCCGGGCTGTCCGCCCCGCCCGGGAACAGCGCCACGAACTCCGGATTCACCCGAAGTCCCCACCAGCAGAAGTCGAGGCCGAAGTCAGCCGCGTTCATGCTGCCGCCGCAACCCGCGTGGGCCAGGAAGGTCGTGCCGCCCCACGTGCGGGTGGCCTGGCCGTCATAGGGGGTGACGAAGATGAACTCCGGGTTCTGACCGTTGTCCGCCTCGAACATCGCCCAGTAGTCGGCGCTCAGCGAGTAGGCCGGAATGACCTCCTCGATCTCCGCCATGGCGCTGCCGTAGTCGGGCGCGCCGGTATATACCCCGGCGTTCAGGTAGAGCTTCGCGAGCAGCATGGATACGGCGCCCTGGTCCGCCCGGCCGTACTG
>NZ_JBZQEK010000148.1:0-30159 GCF_058719085.1 Candidatus Benthicola sp. | reverse complement strand
CCTTCGTGCGGCTCGCCCGACCGATCGCGATCGGATCGAGCCGGTAACCGAGGTGCACGCGGTTCGCGGGGATGATCAACCGTCCGGCGGCCACCTCGTCCCGCACCTGGTCCGGAGAGAGGTGCGGCTCGCGCTCCGCCACCCTCCGCATCTCCGGCGTAACGATCCCGAGACGCGCCTTCTCCAGTTGGGTCACCGCCCGGTCCGCCTCGCGGGGCGCCGGGTTGAAGTCCCGGGCCGTCTTCGAGGACGGGGTCGGCATGCCGGGCGTGTCGGGCGACGAGAAGGTCAGCGGCCCACCGATGTCGGGTGCGTGGGCGAAGCTTCCGGGGGTCGTCCCCTGCCCGCTCGACGATGGGTTCTGGGCCCCGCGGAGGGGGAGACGGAAACGGTCCCCGGCTGCCGGCTGGATCACTGCACGCTCCTCATGTCGGTCTCGGTGCGAACCGCGGGCGCTCCGCGGTCGGCGGCGACCCAATGTACGCGAAGCGGTCCCGGTACCACAGGCAGGCGCCGGCGGGGACTCGACCGGCCCGGTCGGGCCACGTAGAGTGAACCGATGCCCCCCGTCGCCACACCCAGGAGGTGAACGTGAGGAAGCCCGTGACCGCCATGGCGTTCGGTGTCGCCCTGCTCCTGGTCCCCTGCACCCCCGTCGGCCCTCGTCCCCTTCCCGCCCAGGAAGAGGCGGCGATCGAGGAAGTGACGGGGTGGCCGGAGCTCGTCGATCGCTTTCGCGCCTACGCCAACGCCAGCGGAATCGTCGGAGGCAGCGCCGCGGCGCTGCGGAAAGGCCGGATCGTGGCGCGCTTCCACTACGGCTATGCCGACGAGTCGAGCGGACGGGTGGTCGACGACAGCACCCTGTTTCACTGGGGATCGATCACCAAGACGCTGACCGCGATCGCCATCATGCAGCTCCGGGACAGAGGCCTCCTCGACCTCGATGATCCCGTGGTCCGCTGGGTGCCCGAATTGCGTCGGATCCATGATCCGTACGGCGCCGTGGACAGCATCACGATCGAGAGGCTGCTCACGCACTCGGCCGGACTGCAGGGCCCCACGTGGCCGTGGACGGAGGGTCGGGACTGGGAACCGTTCGAGCCTACGACGTGGAACCAGCTGGTGGCGATGATGCCGTATCAACAGTTGCGGTTTCCGCCTGGCGAGCAGTTCTCGTACTCGAATCCCGGCTTCATCTACCTGGCCCGCGTCATCGAGTCGATCACCGGGGATTCGTGGCAGTCTTACGTGCAGAAGAACCTGTTCTCGCCGCTCGGCCTCGACCGCAGCTACTTCGGGACCACTCCCTACTGGCTGGCCGCGCACCGGTCGCATGGATACGGCCTCGTGGTGGCCGGGGAAGAAGGGCAGACCCGGCTCGTCGACCACGGAGCGGACTTCGATCCGGGCATCACGATCCCGAACGGCGGCTGGAACGCGCCGGTCGAAGACCTGGCGACCTATGCGGCCTTCCTCTCGTCCGGTGCCCCGCCCGACCCGGACCTGCGGCCACGCTGGGACGCCGTGCTTTCCCGGTCGACCCTCGAGGAGATGTGGGCGCCTCGTCTGGCCGTCTCCGAGGACGGGTCGGCCGTCCGGTCGGACAGCCTCGGCCTGTCGTTCTTCACGGTCCGCCAGGGCGATCGCTCGGTGATCGGCCACACGGGCAGCCAGGCAGGGTACCGCGCCTTTCTGTACTTCCAGCCCGCCAGCGAGTCCGCGGTGATCCTCGTGTTCAACACGACCAGCGAGACGACGGGAGAGCCGGCGGCCGAGGCGTTCGCGGCCATGATGAATGCGGCTCTCGGGGTGGCGGATCCGGAGACCGGAGACGAACGAACGCCGCCCGGGCACGGGACCTCCGGGCGGGCTGGCCCCGAAGCGCATCCAGCGCTACGCTGACGGTCGGATGGAGACCGGTCGTCGAGGACGTGACGAGCGCACGAGATCCGAAAACGAGACCCCGGAGAGGAAGATCGAAATGGCTCTGTACACCTGCCCCACCTGCGGAATGAGCGTCGGCATCATCACGTGCGGGAATTGTGGCGCCGAGCTCGTGCACGAGACGCTGACGAAGGATGACGGCAGCACGGTCCACGTGTCGAAGTGCCCGAACGGACACGGCATGATCAAGTCACCGATGTGCTGCGGCTCGGACATGACCTGCGCCATCTAGACCGGTTGGCGCAGGTCGCGGGGCCGGCCGGCCCCGGCTTCCAGCGGCCGTCCGCGCCCGGCGCGGCGCCCGCTGCCTCATCCGTCCCCCCCGCATCGAGAGGCGCGGCGGACCCTGACCCCCGATCCGGACGACCGCCTTCCCGGGTGGCGGATGGCTCACGTTGTCTGTATATATCCTGGATTATCACTAGACAATGGAGACAAGCATGAACGTCGGTGTTTACCTGTGGACGTACGTGGGGTCCCTGGTGACCTTCCTGGTCCTCGACTTCGCCTGGCTCGGCGCGGTGGCACGCGGCTTCTACCGGGACCAGATGGGGTCGTTGATGCGGGACCAGGTCCAATGGCTCCCCGCTTTCGCTTTCTACGCCCTGTTCGTGGCGGCGATCCTTGTGTTCGTGGTCTTTCCCGCGGTCGAGAGAGGATCTCCGGCCCGCGCGGTCGGGATGGGAGCCTTCTTCGGCCTCGTCACCTACGCCACTTACGATCTGACGAACCTGGCCGTGCTCCGGGGGTTCAGGACGCAGCTCGCACTGGTCGACATGGCCTGGGGCACGGTCCTGTGCGCGGCGGTCGCCGTGGCAGGCTACCTCATCGCCAGCCGCCTGTCCGCTTGAAGGGTTCTATTCGATGAGTTCGCTGCGCAGGGGCATCCTCCTGCTATTCGGAGGCGCGGCCTGTCTGGCCGGTATTCCCGCGTCCGGCCTCGCCCAGCAGCCCGAGCCCGGGTCTCGCTTCAGCGTCGAGCTCGAGGGGGGACCGGCGTGGCAGACGCGAAACGACGTGCAGATTCCCAATGATGCGTCGGGCACTCGCTTCGCGCTCGACGATCTCACGGGATCGGGACCGTTCGCCGCCTTCCGCCTGTACGCGGAAGCGCGGCTGGGAAGGCGCAACGTGGTTCGGCTGCTCGTCGCCCCCCTTTCGATCGAGGGCACGGGAACGCTGTCCGAGACCACCGATTTCAACGGATCCACCTTCGCCCCCGGCGTCCCCACGACGGCCACGTACCGATTCGATTCGTACCGCCTCACCTGGGCCTATCGCCTCATCCTGGATCCCCGGTGGGACCTCGCTCTCGGGCTGACGGCCAAGGTACGGTCGGCCGAAATCGGGCTCGAGCAGGACGATATCGCCTCGTCCTACGACGACCTCGGCTTCGTGCCCCTCCTCCACCTGAACGCCGCGTGGCGCCCGTCGCCCGGGTGGGCGCTGGCGCTGGACGCGGACGGAGCCGCGGCGTCCCAGGGACGGGCGTTCGATGTGTCGCTGAAGCTTCGGCGGGACCTGTCGCCACGCTGGTCGGTGGCCGCCGGGTACCGGACGGTCGAAGGCGGGGCCGACGTGGAGGACGTCTACACCTTCGCCTGGTTCCATTCCGCGGTGCTCTCGCTGGAGTACCGCTTCTGACGTCGTCCGTCCGAGAAGGCCGACCGACCGCGTTTCACTCCGCCCGCAGGGCCTCCACCGGATCGACACGGGTCGCCCTGCGCGCCGGAAGCCACGTGGCGATCACCCCGGACAGCAGCAGGGCGGAGGCCATTCCACCGTAGGTCCAGGCCTCGAAGGCGCCGACTCCGTAGAGGAAGAAGGACACGCCGCGGGCCATGGCGTACGCGAGGCCGAGCCCGACGAAGATCCCGATCCCGGCCAGCACTGTCCCCTGCCGAACGATCATCGCGACCACGTCCCCGTTTCTCGCCCCGAGCGCCATGCGGATTCCGAGCTCGTGTCGACGCTGGGACACCGAGTAGGCCATCACGCCGTACACCCCGGCGAGAGCGAGCACGAACGCCACCACGGCCACCACGCTCATGATCTTCGCCATGATGGTGTCGCCGCCGAGCGACTCGTCGATGATCTCGCGCAGGGGCCGCAGCCCATACGGCGGGAGATTCGGGTCCATGGCCCGGATGGTGGCTCGAACCGGCTCGTACAGCGATGCCAGGGGGGCGCTGGACTCCACCAGATAGCCGAGGTTGCGGCGCTCCCCCTGATAGACCGGCCAGTACACCATCGGGCTTTCACCCGGACTCCCCGTGGCCACCCCCGTGTTCGCGGCTACTCCCACGATCTCGCGTCCCTCGTCGCCGAACAGCATCTCCCGCCCGATCGGGTTTCGGTCCGGCCAGTGGCGCTCCGCGAGCAGCTCGTTGATCACCACGACCTCGCGAGCGCCTTCCCGGTCCGCGTCCTCGAACCCCCTTCCACGGACGATCGGCACGTCCATCGCGTCGAAGTAGCCGGGCGTGATGTCCAGCCAGTTCGTCACCTTGCGATCCTGGTCCGTCACCACGTCGTCCCCCGGCAGCGTGTAGTACACGCTGTTGTTGCCCTGCGAGGGCAGCGTGAGCGTCGCCCCCACGGCGGTGACGCCGGGAAGCGACTGCAGCCGCCGCGTGAGGTCCTCGTGGAAGGCGTTGATCGCCGTCCGGTCCGGGTAGTCCGCCTCGGGAAGCGCGATCCGGAAGGCGAGCAGGTCGCTCTCGTCGAAGCCGCGGTCGGCCAGGCGCAGGTGGAAGAAGGCCTGCACGAGGAGCGCCGAGGTCACCAGAAGTGCGAGCGCGAGAGCGACTTCCCCCACCACCAGCCCTTTTCGAAGGCGGCCTCCGCGCGCGGCCGTCCCTCCACGCCCTCCCTCCTTGAGCGACTCCGACGTGCTCACCCGTGAGCCCTGCAGCGCCGGTGCGAGACCGACGATGACGGCGCAGAGAATCACGAGAAGACCGGTGAAGGCCAGGGCCCGTCCGTCCAGGCCGATTTCGTTCACCCGCGGGAACCACGGAGGCATGATCGAGACCAGCCACCGGATGCCGAAGACCGAGAGGAGCACCCCCAGGACCCCACCCGCCATCGACACCACGAGGGCGTCGGTCAGGAAATGGCGGACGATGCGTCCCCGTCCGGCGCCGAGGGCCGTCCGGACCGCCATCTCGCGCTCTCTCCCGACCGCGTGCGTGAGCAGCAGATTGGCCACGTTGGCACAGGCGATCAGGAGGAGAAAGAGGACCGCGAGGCTCGATATCGAGGTCCCGACCCGGAAGCCCTCGTTGAAGATGTCCTCGTGCAGCGTCTCGATCCGGGCCCCGTTCCCGGCGTTCGTCTCCGGGTACTCGGTCTCGAGCTGGGCCGCGATCCGTTCGACCTCATCGGCCGCCTGCTCCGGCGAGAAGCCGGGCCTCAGGCGCGCCAGGCCCTGGATGTAGTGGCTGTTGCGGGACTCGTCGCCCGCGATGGTGAAGGGGACCCATACCTCGTCGAACACGGACCCGTACCAGAAATCGGGCGGCATGACGCCCACGACGGTGTAGGCCTCGCCGTCGAGAAGGAGGTCCCGGCCGACGGCGTCCGGATCCGCCCCGTACCTTCGCTCCCACAGACCGTGACCGATGATCGCCACCCGCGGGCCTCCCTCCACCTCCTCGTCGGGCGTGAATCCACGGCCGAGCACGGGGTTCAAACCCAGCACCCGGAGGAAGTTCGCCGAGATTCGGCGGCCCTGGGCGCGCTCCGGGCGATCCCCCTGTGAGAGGTTGAAGGAGGCGCCGCGGGAGACGGCGATGTCCAGCGTCCGGCTGCGCTCCCGATAGTCGACGAAGTCGGGCACGGAAAAGGAGACGCTCGTCCACCCGCGGTCGGGATTGGTGGTGTACACCGAGAACAGGTGGTCGGAATCCGGATACGGAAGCGGACGCAGCATGAAGACGTCGACCGCCGTGAAGATCGTCGTCACCGAGCCGATCCCGATTCCGAGCGACAGTACCGCGATCGCGATCAGCAGGCCGCCGCGTCTCAGCGATCGGAGAGCGTGCCTGAGGTCTCGTCGAATCCAGTTCATGTCGATCCTACGGTTCCGGGAATGACGGCGTTTCACAACATACACCGCCCGGCCGCCGGGGGGACGACCGGGGGTCGGGAGGGACATCAAGGCGCTTTTTTGTTATCCTGTGACGATAGGAATCGGACAACGACAACCCTCACCCCGGAGGAATGAGTGGCGATCGATCGAAAGGGGCTCATGTCGGGCCTGATGGCCGGCTTCCTCGGCGGGGCCTTCCTGATCGTTGCCTACTTCGCCTTCGATCTGGTGCGAGACGAGCCGCTGGCGACGCCGACGTTCCTGGCGCGCGGCCTGCTCGGTCAGGGAGCCCTGGAGATCACCTCCGCCCACATGGCTCTCTTCACGGCACTGCACTTCGTCGCCTTCCTGGTGCTGGGCGCGCTGGCCGCCTTCCTGACCACGGTGACGGGCGCTCCCCGGAACGCGTGGACCGGGGCCGCCTACGGCCTGTTCGCCCTGTCCATCGTCTTTTACGGAGCCCTCGTCGTATCGGGGGCCAGCGTCGTTCTCGCGCCCGCGTGGCCGGTCGTCTTCTTCGGAAACGTGCTGGCCGGCGTGGTGATCATGGCCTCCCTTCACTGGTCGGCCGAAGGCAGCCTGAAGGGGTTCGCACCGGGCCTTCTCGACGGCCGGATCGTACGGGATGGGGTCCTGGCGGGCCTCCTGGGGGCCGCCGTGGTCGCTCTCTGGTTCCTGGTGATCGACATGGTGGTGGGCCGGCCGCTCTACACCCCGGCCGCCCTGGGCTCGGCGATGCTGTACGGTGCGGCGGCGGCGGATGCCGTCCTCGTCTCGCCGGCCACGGTGCTCGGCTATTCGCTCTACCACGTCGCGGCATTCACGCTTCTCGGCATCATCGCCTCCGCGCTGATCACGCAGGCCGTTCGGTTCCCCCCCCTCTTCTTCGGGCTGATCCTGCTCTTCGTGGTGTTCGAGACCTTCGTGGTCCTCCTGGTGGCGATGCTCGGCGCCTGGCTCATGCAGGCGCTCGCGTGGTGGGCCGTCCTGGTGGGGAACATTCTCGCGGCCATCGCCATGGGAATGTACCTGCGCCGCCAGCACCCGGAGATCGCGCGGTCGCTGGAGGAAGACGCCCTGTGGTCGGAGCCCTGATCGGCCTGGCGAGAGGCGACGCGCAACGACTGGCCCGAACGCAAAGCCACCCGACGCGTCGCGACGCCGGGTGGCTCTCGGGTCTCCCGGAACGAGGGTACGCCTAACCGCGCGGAATTCGCTCCGCATTCTCGTTCAGCCACGCTTCGAAGGTGTGCAGGTCCGGGTTCAGAGCCCGGGACGCCTCGAGGTCCCTCGAATCGAGGAAATCATCTTCGAAGTCGTGGTAGAACTGGAACATGTTCCCGAGGTCATCGGCCCCGGGGAAATCGAGGCCTCGGTACACGTCAAACGGAACGGCGACGTACCGCACGGTCTCGCCGTACGCCTCGCTGAGCTTCGCCGCCATCTCGTCCCCCGTGAGGTGGTCACCGGCGATCCCCACCGACGTCCCGATGTATCGATCGCCGGCCTCGAAGATCCCGTAGGCACACCGGCCGATGTCGGCAGCGGCGATTCCGGCCAGGCGTGCGTCACCCATGGGCAGGGAGAAAGTGAGATGGCCGTCGTCGTCTTCCTGCGGCCCCATGCCGAAGTGGATCAGGTTGTCCCAGTAGAAAACGGTATACAGGAACGTGGTCGGCACACCCGCGTCCTCGAAGAAGCGGTTGGCCTCGCCCTTCGCGTCGAAGTGCGGAACCTTGTAGCGGTCCTGCAAGGTCGGCATGCGATCGTCGCTCAGGGGGATCCACTGTCGAGTGTCTTCGAGGGTCGACCAGACGACGTGCTTCAGCCCGGCCGCTCGAGCCGCCTCGGCCATGTTTCGGGCGTGCTGCTTCTCGATCTCGGGGGAGAAGTGCTCCCAGAAGAAGGTCACGCAGTAGGCTCCGTAGGCCCCTTCGAACGCGGCCTTCAGGCTGTCGACGTCGGCGACATCGGCCTGCACCACCTCGGCGCCGAGCTCGGCGAGTTCGCGGGCCGCCTCGGAATCCGGGTTCCGGGTCAGTGCCCTAGCCGCGAACTGCCCGCTGCCATCCTCGAGAATGGCCCGGACGAGCCCTCCGCCCTGGGAGCCGGTGGCGCCCACGACCGCGATGATCTTCCTGTCGTCGGACATCGTCATTCCCCCTTGCGTTTTGATCGTCTGACCGGCCCGCGCTGCCTGTGGGACAACGGTCCACATCAGTAGCGCGAGACCGTATGTTTAATTATTGTTCAATACATAACATAAACAAACGTACGAGACAAGCCGAGCACCGCACGCTCGTCGGTCCTGCCGGTTTTCCTCTCCCGCCCGAGCCCGTATCGTATCGCGCCGCAACCGGGGAGACTCCCCTGCCCGGGCGGGTAGCACGAGCAGGACGAAACTGAACGCATCCGCACGAGGTTCGGAATATGCCGTTTCTGGAGCAGGTCTACTTCGACAACACGGTCCGAGACTGGTTGATCGCCGCCGCCCTCGTGGTGGTCGGGGTCCCCGTTCTCCGGCTTCTCATCGGCTTCCTTGCGCACCGCATGACCGACGCTGCGGCACGGACGAACACGGCGGTCGACGACCTGGTCGCCGGGCTTCTCAAGGGAACCAAGCTCCTCTTTCTGCTGGTCGTGGCCGCGTACCTGGCCTCGCTGTCGCTGGAGCTCCCGGAGCCGGTCCGCATGCTGCTGCAGCGCGTCGCCCTGATCGGCCTGTTCATTCAGGCGGCGCTGTGGATCACGGAGGCGGTCAACCTCCTCGTGGAGCGGTACCGGGAGGAACGGCTGGAGCAGGATGCCGCATCCGTCACGACCATGACGGCCCTCAGCTTCGTGGCGAAGGTCGCGATCTGGGCGATCGCGCTGCTCCTGATCCTCGACAACTTCGGCGTGGAGGTGACGGCTCTCGTCACCGGGCTCGGCATTGGAGGCATCGCGGTTGCCCTCGCCCTCCAGAGCATTCTCGGGGACCTGTTCGCCTCGCTGGCGATCGTGTTGGACAAGCCCTTCGTGATCGGTGACTTCCTGAAGGTGGATGAGTACCTGGGCAGCGTGGAGGCCATCGGCCTCAAGACCACGCGGATCCGCAGCCTTTCCGGCGAGCAGGTGGTGCTGGCCAACAGCGACCTTCTCGGAAGCCGCGTGCGGAATTTCGGTCGCATGTACGAGCGCCGCATCGTGTTCACCATCGGCGTCACGTACGAGACGCCGCGGGAGAAGCTGGAACGGATCCCGGGCATCATCCGGGAGGCCGTCGAGAGGCAGGAGCATACCCGGCTCGATCGCACCCATTGGAAGGGGTTCGGCAACTTCTCGCTGGACTTCGAGACCGTCTACTTCGTGACCGTTCCCGAGTACGCCGTGTACATGGATGTCCAGCAGGCCATCAACCACGAAGTGTTCCAGCGGTTCGAGGAGGAGGGCATCGACTTCGCCTATCCGACGCAGACGATTTACGCGCGCGGAACCGGGGGAAGCGAGGCGGTCGGCGCCCGGCCGGCGGACTGACGGTCCGGCCGGCCCGCGGCGGTCCGACTGGGAAGACTCAGCGCGACCGAAGGAACCGGGCGAGGTGCTCGTTCCAGACGGCCGCGTGGTACTCGCGGGCGGACTGGTGCCGATCGGGCTCGCCCCAGGCCACCCGAAGCCAGTCCCTGTCCTCCATGGTCAGCAGGGGGAGCCGACGGTACCCGATCTCGCCGTAAGGCATCGGCAGCGCCTCCCACACAGCTCGCGGCACGCTCGCCGCCACGTTGTAGGGCGAGCCGACCTCGGGCAGGCCGATCGGAGACAGCAGGAAGCTCTCCCGGGCCGCCGTCCGGTACAGCTTCTCGAGCAACTGCTCTCCGTCTCGCTCCTGCCAGTCGGGGTTCCGCACCATGGCCCGCAGAGCGGTGGCCGCCTCCTGGAACGCGGCCGGAAGCGGCATGTACCGGCTCGCCAGGGCCAGCCTGCGCTCCGGCGCCGACTCGAACGGCGTCAGGTCATCGATCCAGAACACGCCCGCCGGGATCGTCGACGTCATCGAACTCGTTCCCCCTTGGTCGTACACCTCTACCTGCGATCTCCAGTTGTCGAGACCGGGTTTCCGGACGGACTCCCGCCCCCGGGTCTCGCGCACGTGCGGTCTTCGACGCGAGCCACGTGCCAGACAGCGACGCGGCGGAAACCTGCAGGAGTCCACGTCGAATGGGGAAAGACGGCTCCAGATCCCGACGCGAGATCGTGGGGCGTACGCTGCAGAAGACTCCGAGTTTGTGGTGCCCGGCCTACAGAATCCCGGCTTCGGGATCAGCCCCTCGTCACTTCCTCGAGAAAGATGCCGAGGGCCTCGGAAAACTCCGCCGGCTTCTCGACCGGGGTCATGTGCCCCGTCCCCGACAGAATGATCAGCCGCGCGTCGCGGGCGACCACGCACATCCGTTCCGCATCCTCGACGGGCACGATGCGGTCCTCCTCGCCGGCCACGATGAGCACGGGACGCTCCAGGGATGCCAGGGTGTCGAACGACTCCGGACGCGCCGCCATCGCCTCGAGGGCCGCTGCGACGCCGATCGGCGGCGTGGCAACCATGATCCCCCGCCACTCCTCCTTCAGCGCCTCGGGCGCGCCGGGGGCGAAGAGCTTCTCCACCATCGCATCGGCCACCACGGCGCTGCCCTCTTCGAGGACACGCGACGCCGTCTCCTTCCGGCCGCGGGCCGCCTCCGCACTGTCGGCCCCCGCCCGGGTGTTGGTGAGGACGAGCGCCGCTACCCGCTCCGGGTGCCGGCGACAGAACTCGAAGGCCACGTAGCCACCCATCGACATGCCGACCAGCACCACCGGGCGGTCCTCATCGATCCCGTCCAGCAAACTCGCCAGATCGTCCGCGTAGGCTTCCATCGTCACCGACGAAGTGGCCTCGCTCCCTCCGTGGCCGCGAAGGTCGGGCGAGATGCAGCGGTATCGGCCCTGGAGCCGGCTCACCACCGCATCCCAGAGCCGGCCCGAAAGCGGGAATCCGTGCACGAAGAGCACCGGAGGGCCCTCTCCGCGGATCTCGCAGTGCAACCGGTGGACGTCGATCGATGTGTGCGTAGTCATGCCCATCAACATACCGTGGCCACCGGTCCGCCGCAGAGTCAGCCGTCGCGCAGACCCCGCAGGAAAGCGAGGTTCATGAGGTCGCACCGCAGGGGGTCGCCCTCCTTGGGCGTTTCCAGCAGCTTCGGAACGCTTCGGAAGCGCTCATCGTTCATCAGTCGGCGGAACGGCGCCTCCCCGAGGAAGCCCCGGCCGAGGTGTTCGTGACGGTCCTTCCGGGAGCCGAGCGGGTGTCTGGAGTCGTTGACGTGGAACAGCTGGAGCCGATCGAGGCCCAGAGCGTCATCGAACCGCGACCAGACGCCCTCCCAGTCCCCCGACAGATCGTACCCGGCAGCGAAGGCGTGGCAGGTGTCGAAGCAGACGCCGACGCGGCGGCGAACGTCCCCCGGAATCTCGGAAATCAGGGCCGAGAGCCGCTCGAAGGTGTTCCCGATGGAGGTGCCGGAGCCCGCGGTCAGCTCCAGAAGCACCACGGTGAGGCCGCGGACGTCCGCGAGCGCGCGGCCGATTCCCTCCGCGTTTCGCTCGATACCGGCGCCGAGGTCTCCGTCGGTGGCATTGCCCGGGTGGGTCACCAGGTAATCGAGGCCGAGCGCGACGCAGCGCTCGAGCTCTCCGCGGAAGCAGCCCACGGAACGCTCCCACAGCGACCGGTCGGGAGACGCGAGGTTGATCAGGTAGGAGTCGTGGGACACGGCCGTCTGGATGCCGTGTTCGTCCCGCTCCGCGGTGAAGGATGCGGCCAGCGCGCCATCGATCGCCGGCTCAGCCCACCGGTTGGGCTGCTTGGTGAAGAGCTGGAGCCGGTCACACCCGATCTCCACAGCCCGTCCCGGCGCCCGATCCACCCCTCCGGCCGCCGAGACGTGGGCCCCGAGCTCGTCGGCCCCCTCGCGCTTCGATGTGACGTCGGACGCTCCCATTTCGTCTCTTCCCTGACCGAGGTGAATGCCCAACGTCCTGCGCAAACGATGATCGAGCAGTGCACAACCTGCTCGATCCGGGCCGTCGGACGTCCGTTCGGAACAACATAGGCCCGCGTCGGCGGGTCTCACACGCCGAACCGGGCAGTCGGCACGTGGTTTGCGGAGTATGGGCCCGCTGGCCAACGAAACAGAATCAGATGGAGAGATCGATCATGCGGAAGTGGACGTTCTTGCTGTTTGCCGGAGTCCTGGCCCTCGCCGGGTGTGATTCCACCGATCCTTCGGGTGAAACCAGCCTCTCGATCCTGCTGACCGACATGCCGGGTGAGGTCTCGCAGGCCGTGGTCCGGATCGAGGACGTTCAGCTGGTCGGAGGCGAAGGTGGCCCGATCAGCCTGATGACGTCCGGCCCGTGGGTCGGCGACCTCACCGAGCTGGAGAACGATTTCGCGACCCTGGTCGACGGAACCGTCGTGCCGCAGGGCACCTACGGCCAGCTCCGCCTCATCGTCTCGGAGGCGTGCATCGGCGTCGAGACGGAAGGCGGGACGAACGACACGGACGATGTCTACGCGTCGCCGGGTGCCACTTCGGTGAATTGCGAGGGGAACGAGGCGGGCATCCTGCAGATGCCCAGCCTCTCACAGACGGGCATCAAGGTCGTCTTCCAGGGCCCCCTCGAGCTGGTGACGGATCAGATGATCTGGATGGTCGATTTCAACGTCGAGGAGAGCTTCGGGAAGCTCGCGGGCGGCTCCGACCGGTGGGTGATGGACCCGGTCATCCACGGGGCCGAGTTCACCTTCACCGGCACCGTGGAGCTCACCGTGGAGCTCGGCGATGGCGTCAGCCTGCCGAGCGGAGTGGCCTTCGAGGACTTCGAGGCGACCCTGGCCGGAGGCGCCCCGGTGCCTCTCACCACCGAAGGCGACGTGGGCACGGCGACGTTCCTGTACGTCATTCCCGGCACTCCAGAGCTGGACCTCATGTCGGACGACGTGGCTTCGTTCACGACGGACCCGACGGTCGCCTTCGAGGTGGAGGTGGGAAGCCAGGAGGTGAAGCAGGTCACGGTGACGATCACCGAAATCACCCCCGTTCCGTAGACGCTCGCGCCCGGTCCGGCGCGGCTGAACCATGGGAGGGGCGGCTCCGAACGGGCCGCCCCTTCGTGCATCGCCCCGGGTCGCCCGGAACTTGCAGCTTCCTTCGTCGGGAACCCGGCAGGAATAGAGTGCCGACAGGCGATCCATTGGACAGGGGACGGCGAATCATGCTCAACGTCGTAGCGAAGGTATCGGAGGCCACGGAAGAGCTCAGGGAGGGTGCTTCCCGCGGCAACGGCAAGAACGGAAGCCATGGAAACGCCCGTTCTCACACGGTCTCCGTGCTGGGCGGAGGGTTGAAGGTGGTAGGCGACGTGTCGGGCGAGGGCGAGCTCCGGATCGAGGGCAGCGTGGAGGGATCCGTCTCCACCGATGGACGCGTGATCGTCGAGACCGGCGGCGAGGTGGTGGGCGACATCGAAGCGAAAGAAGTTATCGCGAGTGGCAAGGTTTCCGGCACGATCAAGGCCTCGGGCGCGATACGACTCGAGAGTGGCTGTCATGTCGAGGCGGACGTCGAGGGCGCTTCGATCTCGCTCGAAGAGGGCGGGATCGTGAACGGCACGCTGAAGATGGGCTCGACCAAGGACTCCTGAGCCCAACGTTGACACGCCACCCCCGGCTCGTTAGAACAGGGGCCATGAACGGAATACGGATTCACCACGGGCATCATTCCCACCACGCGAAGCGTGGAATCGGAGGCGTGTGCCCGTGAGCTGAGTCGTACCCCGTAGTCGAATGCCCAAGGCGCCCGCTTCCCGGCGGGCGCCTTTTTTCGTTGGTGCGCCAGATCGGGACGCGGCTGAAATCGAGGCCGAAAGATGATCGATCGAAACGGCGACAAGCTGAGAATCGCGGTTCAGAGCAACGGCCGGCTCACATCGTACAGCCTGGACCTGCTGAGAGGGATTGGACTGGAGTTCGAGGATCACGAGCGACGCCTGTTCGCCCGTTGCCGCAACCTCGAGGTCGAGCTGCTGTTTCTTCGGGACGATGACATCCCGGAATACGTGGCGGACGGCGTGGCCGATCTCGGCATCGTCGGTCAGAACGTGATCCGGGAGCGGGGCGCGGATCTCGAGGAGCTCGTCCCGCTCGGCTTCGGGTACTGCACGCTCACGCTCGCGGTCCCGACCGGGTCCGACGCTCGTGCCCCAGAGGATCTGGCGGGTCTGCGCATCGCCACGACACACCCGCGATCACTCCGCCGATACCTCGAGGACGAGGACATTCCCGCGGACATCATCGAGCTGCACGGCGGAGCCGAGATCGCCCCGGCCCTGGATGTGGCCGACGCCATCTGCGACCTGGTATCGACGGGCACCACGCTGCGGATGCACGACCTGCGCCGGATCGGCGACGTGTGGGACTCGCAAGCCTGGCTCGTGGCGAACCGGAGGCTGCCCGACGAGCCCGGACGCGCTGCGCTGGCGAGCCGCCTGCGGGTGCGCCTCGACGGTCTCCTCACGGCGCGGCGTCTCAAGTACGTGACGCTCAACGCTCCCGCGGAGGCGCTGCCCCGGATCCGGCGGATCCTCCCGGGCATGCGGAGTCCGACGGTCGTGCCCCTCGCCGACACGGGCATGGTGGCCGTGCACGCGGCCGCGCAGGAAGAGGTGTTCTGGGAGGCGATGGAGCGGCTGAAGGAGGCGGGAGCGACCGAGATCCTCGTCCTGCCGGTGGAAAAGGTGATGCGATGAGCGGGCGGGCCGACGTGACGCGGGTGCTTCGCGGCGCGGAAGCCGCGGGTTGGGTGCGTGAGGCGGCCACCGAGCCCCCGGACCCTGGCATGCGGACACGGGTCCGGGAGATCGTCGAGCGGGTGCGGTCGGGAGGCGACGACGCCCTGCTCGATCTCGCGGCCCGCTTCGATGGCGGACGGCCGATCTCGATCCGGGTCGCTCCTGATCGCTGCCGGGAGGCCCTGTCGGGCACCGGGCCGGATAAAAGGGAGGCCCTCGAGACGGCCCGCCGGAACCTCGAGCGATTTCACCGGGCGCAGCGGCGGCGGGAGGAGGTGATCGAGATCGTCGAGGGCGTCGAGGCATGGAGGGAGTTCCGTCCGATCGATCGGGTGGGCATCTATGCGCCGGGCGGACGGGCCGCCTACCCGTCGAGCGTGCTGATGGCGGCCGTTCCGGCCCGCGTGGCCGGCGTGCGGGAACTCACCGTCTGCTGTCCGGCCGGCCCATCCGGAGAGCCGCCGGAATCCGTGCTGGCGGCGTGCGCCCTGCTCGACATCGAGGAGGTGTACGCGGTGGGTGGCGCCCACGCGATCGCCGCTCTCGCCCTCGGAACGGAAACGATCTCCCGGGTGGACAAAATCGTCGGACCGGGCGGCGCCTGGGTGAACGCGGCCAAGCTGGCCCTGTTCGAGGAGGTGGCGATCGACCTTCCGGCCGGGCCGTCGGAAGTCTGCGTTTGGGCCGATGCGTCCGCGAACCCGGACTGGATCGCCGCCGAGCTGCTGGCGCAGGCGGAGCACGGTCCCGACTCCGTGGTGGTGGCCGTGCTGAGCGACGACGCATGCGCCGGCCCGGAGCTCGAGGCGATCGCGCGGGAGGTCGTCCTCCGGGCGGGTGTCCGGCTCCAGGCTCTCCCGGGCAGTCCGCGGGATGCGGCGACGGAGAGCCTGTCCGGTGGGGCCGTCCTCGTGGCGGCCACGGACGAGCAGGGAGCGACCTGGGTCAACGAATTGGCCCCGGAGCACCTGTCGATCCAGAGGCGCGATGCGGACGGGGCGGTCGAACGGGTCCGTCACGCCGGGTCGGTGTTCATGGGTGAGTACGCTCCCGTCGCGGCCGGAGACTACTGCACCGGGACGAACCACGTGCTTCCGACCGCGGGCCGGGCGCGCGGTGCTTCGGGGCTTTCCGTGGCGGATTTCGGACGCTGGATGCAGGTGCAGCGAATAGACCGCAGCGGCCTCGCTGCGCTCGCGCCCGCCATCGAGACGCTGGCGGAGTGGGAGGGGCTCCCGGCACACGCCGGGTCGGTGCGAGCCCGGCTGGAGACGGAACCGACGTCTTTGGAGGCAGGCCGATGACGGGAGTCCAGGCATGCATCCGACCCCACGTGCGGGCGGTCCCGCCGTACGTGACGGCGCGCTCGCAGCACCGCGGCGGCATCCTGCTCGACGCCAACGAGAACGCGTTCGGTCCGGCCACGACCGCCGTGCCGGCCGACCTGCACCGGTACCCCGACCCGAGGAACCGCGAGCTGCGTCGGGCTCTCGCGGACTGGCTCGGCGTTCCGGGAGAGCGGCTGTGGCTGGGGAACGGATCGGACGAGGTCATCGACCTGCTCGTCCGGTCGCTCGTGGGACCGGGCGATCCGGTGGCGGTCGTGGAGCCCGGCTACGGGGTGTACGCGCAGCGCGTCGCAGCCCACGGGGGCGTCGTGCGGGGCATACGCCTGGACGCCGGCTTCGACCTGGACGTCGAGAAGACGGTGCGGGCGGCCCAGGACTGCTCGCTGCTCTTCCTGTGCTCCCCCAACAACCCCACCGGCAACATGCTCTCGCGGGAGCGAATGCTGGAGGTCGTGCGTCGCACGGAGTGCGTCGTGGCGGTGGACGAAGCGTACGTGGAGTTCGCGCCCTCAGGGACGTCGCTGGTCGATCGCGCGGGCGGGGACAGCGGACCCGAAGGGCTGGATCGCCTCGCGATCCTCCGGACATTCTCGAAGGCGTGGGGCCTCGCCGGAGCGCGCGTCGGGTACCTGGTGGCCCACCCGGTCCTCGTCCGGGCGCTCGACCGGATCGGACTTCCGTACCCGCTGTCCTCCCTTTCCGCCCGTGCCGCCTCGAAGGCGCTCGAGGAGGCCGAACGGATGGAGCGGGCGCGGGCTGCCGTCGTGGCCGAACGTCGTCGGCTCTCGTCGCAACTGCAGTCCCTCGGCCTCGAGGTCCTGCCGTCGGATGCGAACTTCCTCCTGTTCTTCGTGCCGGATCCCGAAGAGGCGCAGCGCCGTCTGGCGGAGGAGCATGGCGTGGTCATTCGGGACCGCAGCCGCATGCCGGGCCTGTCCGGAGCGCTGCGCGTCACCATCGGAACGCCCGACGAGAACGAGCGACTCGTCGCAGGTCTCAGGGAGGTCCTGTGATCAACTGTCACTTCCACGATGACCGGTCGTCTGACGGTCTCGAGTCGCTGGCCCATCACTGCGAGGCGGCGGCCGCTGCGGGGGTCCGCTACGTATGCGTGACCAACCACGCCGAGATCATGGGAGCGGACGGCACCTGGCGGGCCGACCTCGACGAGATGCGTGACCGGTTCCGAGACGTTGGTGAATCGGTGCTCGAGTGCCGGGAGCGTTTCCCGGACCTGGAGGTCCTGCTCGGCATCGAGCTGGAGTACCGGCCCGAGTGGACGGCCGCGTTCGATCGGCTGACCGAGGAGATTCCGTTCGACTTCGTGCTCGGATCCGTGCACCTGGTGGACGGGCACAACGTGTCGGGCGGACCGGATCGCGACCGGTTCTTCGAGGACCGTTCCCAGGACGAGGCGTATGCCCTGTACTTCCGAGAGATCGGACGAATGGTGGAGTGGGGCGGGTTCGACGCGGTCGCGCACTTCGATCTCGTGAAGCGCTTCGGCCATCGGCACTACGGGGGATACGCGCCCGACCGGTACCGCCCGCTCATACAGCCGGTGCTGGAGACCATGGCGGACCGGGGGATCGGGTTGGAGATCAACACCTCCGGCGTCTTCGGTCCCGGCACGCCCTATCCGGAACGGGCGATTCTCGAATGGGCCCGGGCGGCCGGAGTGCCCGCGCTGACGCTCGGCACGGACTCGCACGAGCCGGCGACGTTCGCGGAAGGGCTGGTCGAGGGCGTGGAGCTGGCGGCTGACGCCGGTTGGAGAGATCTGACCGTGTTCGTGCAGCGTGAGGCGCGCGTGCGCGTCCCGATCCGCGAAGCGAGGGCCTGGGCGGGGGCCCGACGATCGGCCGCGGACGGGGAAGTCCGGTGAGCCGCCGCGCCGAGGTGAAACGCGAGACGCGGGAGACGTCGGTCCGCGCCCTCGTGGAGCTGGACGGTACGGGGCGCGCGGACATCGCCACCGGGGTCGGCTTTCTCGACCACATGCTGGAGCTCCTGGCCGGCCACTCGCTGGTGGACATCGAGATCGAGGCCCGGGGCGACCTGGAGGTCGATGAACACCACACCGTCGAGGACGTCGGCATCGCGCTCGGCACGGCGATCGCGAAGGCGCTGGGAGAGAGGCGCGGCATCCGGAGGTACGGTTTCCTCCTTCCGATGGACGAGGCCCTGGCGCGCGTCGCCCTGGACCTCGGGGGCAGACCGTTCGTCGTGTTCGAGGCGGATTTCGCCCGCGAGAGGGTCGGGGACCTGCCGACCGAGCTGGTGGAGGACTTCGTCCGCGGACTCGCGCACAACCTGGGCGCCAACATCCACGTCCGCGTGGAGTACGGCCGGAACGACCACCACAAGATCGAGGCGATCTTCAAGGCGCTCGGCCGGGCCCTGCGAGCGGCGATCGAGCGGGATCCAAGGCTGGAAGGCCGGATTCCCTCCACCAAGGGGGTCCTGTGATCGCCCTCGTCGACTATGGAGCGGGCAACCTGCGCAGCGTCGAGTTCGCGCTCGAGGAGCTGGGGGTGGGCTTTTGCCGGGCCGCTGCTCCCGAAGCACTTCAGGCCGCCGATGGCATCATCCTGCCGGGCGTCGGCGCGGCGGAGAGCGCCATGAGGGAGCTCGAGAGGCGGGGCCTCGACCGGGCACTCCGCGATTCGCGGGTTCCCGTGCTCGGCATCTGTCTCGGCCAGCAGCTGTTCACGGAGGCGTCGGACGAGGGGGGCGCTCCGGTGCGATGCCTGAGCCTGCTGGCCGGTAGCACGCGACGTTTCGGCGGAGCGGAGGCCGACTTCCCCCTCCCGTTGCCGCACATCGGGTGGAACGAGACCGAGCTCGACGCCGATCCCCTGTTCGAGGGCCTCCCCGCGCGCGAGCACTTCTACTACCTGCACTCCTACCGGGTGTCCGTCCCGGCCGATTCGGTGATCGCCGTGGCCGAGTACGGCGAGAGGTTCCCCGCCGCGGTTCGGTCGGGGGGGTTCGCCGCGGTGCAGTTCCATCCCGAGAAGTCGGGACCTGCCGGGCTGCGAATACTGGAGAATTTCTGCCGCCAGGGGGCACCCTCGTGATCGTGTACCCGGCGATCGACCTGCTCGGAGGCAGCTGCGTGCGGCTCGTACAGGGCGACTACGACGCGGTCACCCGGTTCTCCGAAGACCCGGTCGCGGTGGCTGAGCGGTTTGTCGAGCAGGGAGCCGAGTCCCTGCACGTGATCGACCTGGACGGAGCCAGAGAGGGCCGTCCCGTGCACGGGGACCTCTTAAGGCGCATCGCGGCGGCGGTTTCGGTGCCGCTTCAGGTGGGCGGGGGGATTCGTTCGGCCGACGCCGTCGCCGCCTATCTCCGCTCCGGGGTGCACCGGGTGCTGATCGGAACGGCGGCGGTCGATGATACCGGGTGGCTCGGGGAAGCGGTGCGGCGATTCGGACCGGACCGGGTGGCGGCAGCCGTCGATGTCCGCGACGGAGAGGTCGTCACGAACGGCTGGCTCTCCGGATCGGGAATGGACGCGGCATCCGTCGCGGAGTCCCTTCGTGATCTCGGCATCGAGACACTGCTCTACACGGACACGCGGCGCGACGGGACCCTCACCTCGGTGGACGCAGGAGGGACACGGGAGCTCGTGGGGCGGGGCTTCCGCGTCATCGCCGCGGGCGGAATCAGCTCCGCTCGAGACATCCGGGCCCTGGCGACGGTGGGCGCCTCGGGAGCCGTCGTCGGAAGCGCCCTGTACCGCGGGCGGATGACGCTGCAGGAGGCGATGGAGGCGGCATGCTGAAGCGGCGCATCGTGCCCTGCCTCGACGTCCGGGACGGGCGCGTCGTCAAGGGAGTCCGCTTCGAGGGGCTCCGAGATGCCGGTGATCCGGCGGAGCTCGGCCGGCTGTATGCGGCACAGGGCGCGGATGAGCTCGTGTTCCTGGACATCACCGCCACCCGCCGGGAGGAGCGGACGGCCGTGCGCCTGGCCGAGGACGTAGCCCGAAGACTGTTCATCCCGTTCACCCTCGGGGGCGGGCTCGCGTCGGTGGAGCAGATGCGGGAGGTGCTCCACGCCGGGGCCGACAAGGTGAGTGTCAACACGGCGGCCGTGACCCGGCCCGCCCTCATCTCGGAGGCCGCGGACCGATTGGGCTCGCAGGCCGTGGTCGTGGCCATCGACGCCTACCGTCGAAACCTGGAGGGCCGAGCGACGGCGCGCTGGGGCGTTCGGGTCGCTGCGGGCACCCGGGACACCCCGCTCGACGCCGTCGAGTGGGCAGCCGAGGTGGAGCGCCGCGGAGCCGGCGAGATCCTCCTCACGTCGATCGACTGCGACGGGACGAAGAGCGGATTCGATCTCGCGCTGGTGGGTGCGGTGTGCGACGCGGTCTCGATTCCGGTGATCGCATCCGGCGGCGCGGGCGAGGTTCGCCACTTCGCCGAGGCGTTCGAGGCAGGAGCCTCGGCGGCGCTCGCGGCCTCCCTGTTCCATTTTCGGGAGCTGGAGATTCCGACCCTGAAGACCGAGCTGGCCGGGCGGGGAATCCCCGTCCGACCGGCGTAGACGGAGAGCGTACATGGCAGAACGATTCGACCCCGAAGCGGTCCGATTCCACGAGCCGACGGGACTCGCGCCGACCATCGTGCAGGATGCGGGCGGCGGCGAAGTGCTGATGCTCGGTTACATGAACGCGGAGTCGCTGCGCCAAACGCTGGAAACCGGACGCGTGACGTTCTGGTCCCGGTCCCGGCAGCGCCTGTGGGAGAAGGGCGAGACCTCGGGGAACGGCCTGCGGCTGGAGTCGATCGCCGCCGACTGCGACGGCGACGCGCTTCTGGTGCGGGCGTGGCCGAGCGGCCCGACCTGTCACACGGGGAACCGCAGCTGTTTCGATGGGATCGGACCCGGGGAGCTTTCATTCCTGGGCCGCACCCTGGTCGATCTCGATCGGGTGATCGCGGAGCGCGACCGGGAGCGCCCCGTCGGTTCCTACACCACCCGGCTGCTCGAGTCGGGCATCGTCCGCTGCGCGCAGAAGGTGGCGGAAGAGGGCGTGGAAGTCGCCCTGGCCGCGGCGGCGGAGCCGGAGCGGGCGGTGTCCGAGTCGGCGGACCTGCTCTACCACCTGCTCGTCCTGTGGCGGGCCGCGGGCGTCGAGGCCGCCGATGTAGCGCGAGAGCTGGAGGGGAGACGCATCCCGACGCAGACGGAGGACGGCGGAAGCGGTCGGGGCTAGACCGCTCCTTTGGCAGCGGCGGGTCCACTTGTTCCGCTGCGCGGGCCCTTCTACCGTACCGGGTCTCGAACGGGCTCGCAGCATCCGCCGGGCGCGGATCGGGCGGAGGCCACCGACGGTCGGCTGACATCGGTTCTGGAGAGCGGCTTGCATTCCACGGGAGAAGGTCCTTCAGGCGAAATCTCCGAACGGGGGATCGACCTGCTGAGGCGGCTCCGCGAACCGCTCGCCGAACGGTATGAACTGGAGGCCGTTCTCGGACGGGGAGCGATCGCATCCACTCTGCTGGCCCGCGATCGCAAGCACCGACGCGGCGTGGTTCTCCGGGTTCTTCATCCGGCCCTCTCCTCCGCCGTCGAAGGGCAGAGGTTCCTACGCGAGATCGAGACGATCGCCGGCTTGACCCACCCGCACATCCTCACCCTCATCGACTCGGGTGAAGCAGACGGCCTCTTCTACTACGTCGTTCCTCACGTCGAGGGAGAATCGCTTCGAAGCATGCTGGACCGCGAGCGGCAGCTGCCCGTCGGGACGGCTCTCGGAATCGCGATTGACGTCGCGGATGGACTCGACCATGCGCACCGGAGGGGGATCGTCCACCGGGACATCACGCCCGAGACGATTCTCATCTCCGAGGGGCACGCGACGATCGCGGACTTCGGCGTTGCCCGCGCGATCGACTCGGCAGGGAGCGAGCGTCTCACGGCGATCGGTGTGACCATCGGGACACCGGCCTATGCCAGCCCGGAGCAGCTGAGGGGCGATCCGGCGCTGGATGGCAGAGCCGACGTGTATTCCCTGGGGTGCGTGTTGTACGAAATGCTCACGGGCGCGCCGCCGCAGGCGGGAATGGGCACGGACGAGTTGATCCGGCGCCGGCTTCAGGAAGATCCGCCCTCGGCGCGATCGGTGCGCAGTACGGTGCCGCCGGTGCTCGATCATGCGATTCGACGAGCGCTGGCACGGTTGCCGGCGGACCGCTTCAAGACCGCGGCGGAATTGCATGGGGAGCTTCGCGACCTGAGGCTCGCCTCTTCGTCCGCTGCTCGGGCGCGCGGCACGATGGCACGGGGCACGGATCACGGCCGTCGCCTCGCGGCGATCGTGTGCATCGACGTGGCCGGCTACTCACGGCTCGTGGAAGCGGATGAGCAGGGCACGCTGGCGCGAGTGCGAGAATTGAGCAGGGAGCTCATCGAACCCGAGATCAGGGGTCATTCGGGGCGGGTCGTGAAGCACCTCGGTGACGGTCTCCTGGCCGAGTTTCCGAGTGCAGTAGACGCGGTCGCGTGCTCGGTCGCCATCCAGCGGACCATTCGGGATCGCACCGCGGAGGAACCGGACAGCGAGCGGATCCGTCTGCGGATCGGCATCAACGTGGGCGACATCGTGGTCGAGGACGGGGACATCTTCGGGGACGGCGTCAACGTAGCGGCCCGGGTCGAAGGCCTGTCCGAGCCCGGCGGCGTGGCCCTGTCCGGGAGCGCCTGGGACCAGGTGCACAACAAGCTCGATCTGGAATTCGACGACCTGGGGATTCACGCCGTCAAGAATCTCAGGCGGCCGATCCGGGTCTATCGGGTGCGAACCGCGGAAACATCCCCTTCTGAAGAGCCACCCCCGGGCATACGGGGCCTGCGGTCGAGACTCGGCCGGGTCTTCGGGTCGCTCGGCGGCGGTTGAACCCGAAACCGATCACCGGGCCGAATCCGTGCAGCGGCGGGACAAGACCGGTATCTTACAGGCGGTGATCCCACGCGGGCGCAGCGGCGCCTCCTCCTCGCCATCAGCCCTCTGTACCCCGGGATGGAGGACGTCATGCACCGCACTTCATGTTGGCTTCCACTCGTTCTATCGGCCTTTCTTCTCGCCTCCTGCGGGGGAGATGACGACGAGACGACAGGGCCCGTGAACAACGATCTCGTCGGCACGTGGGATGCGACGGCCATCCAGCTCACCAGCGTCGCGGACCCAGGCACGGCCGTGGAGCTGGTCTCTCTGGGTGCCATCGGCAGGCTCGTGCTCCAGGCGGACGGAGGCTTCGGGTTGAGCGTCGGCATGCCCGGGGAACCCACCGAATTCGGCAACGGGGATTGGGGCGCGACCGACGTCCTCACCCTGGAATTCGGTGATGGCGACATCGAGGGCACCTGGCAGTTCGACATCGACCTGAACGGGAATTCGCTCCGCCTGACCGGGGCCGACACCGAGTGGGACTTCGACGACGATGGAACCGATGACCCCGCGAAGCTGGACCTGACGCTCACGCGGGACTGAACGGGCGTCGGCAGACCGAAAGAGACGCTGCTGCTCTACCGGTCTCGGTCCACCGCCATCTCCCAGAGCTTCTGAACGGTCCGCCAGTTCCGCGCGGTGGCGTCGACCCCGAGCAGCTTCTCCGCTCGAGCGGCCAGCTTCGAGGTGGCGAAGCCATCGGGTGCGTGCAGGTAGAAGACGCGCCCCTCCAGGTGCCAACGCTCGGTCTCGGCCCGAAGCTCGTCCAGCCTGTCGGCGTCCACCGCCTCCGGACGCTCGGCGAGGAAATGCAGGTGCACGGTCCTGGGTTCCGTCACCGCCTCGGCATACGGATTCGCGTTCATCGCACGTCGGAGGTCTTCGACCGAGAGGACGAGGATGCGCGGCCTGAACCCGAAGCGCTCCTCGATACGCGGAGGCAGGGCGGCGGCGAGATCGCAGGCTGCCTCCGGCCCGGCATCGAACACGACGTTCCCGCTCTGGATGTACGTGCGGACGTTCTCGAGCCCCACGTGAGCGAGCTGCTCCCGAAGATCGGCCATGGGTAGACGGTTCCCGCCGACGTTCACTCCTCGGAGCAGAGCAATCCAGGTGGCCATGGACGAAAGATAGCGGCTGCCGGGCCCGGGTCGACCCTGCCTGTCCGGCGCGGCCACGACCCGCTACAATCCTTCTCGTACCTGCACTTAGCGAACCGGGAGTCGCGGCATGGCGACCACGAACCTGGATCCGGTCCTCAGCGCCTTCGAGCGAAGGCCGGACTCGCTCATACCCCTGCTTCAGGCGGTCCAGGAGCGCTTCGGCTACCTGCCGCCGGAGTCGCTGGGCACCGTCGCGCGTCATGCGCGCGTCCCCCGGAGCCGCGTCTACGGCGTCGCATCCTTCTACGCCCAGTTTCGATTCAATCCGGTCGGCCGGCAGCGCGTGGCCGTATGCCGCGGGACGGCGTGCCATGTCGGGGGCGCCCGATTCATCCTGGAGGAGCTGGAGCGCACCCTGGGCATCACGGAAGGCGAGACCACGGAAGACATGGAGTACTCTCTCGAGACGGTGGCCTGTATCGGCTGTTGCGGTCTCGCACCCTGCATCAGCGTGAACGACGAGGTGTCGGCCAAGCTGACGCCGAAGAAGGTGCGCAAGCAGTTCAAGAAGAAGCGGAAATGACCGTGGACTTCGAGACGCTTCGGCGGGTGGCTGGAGAAGAGTGGAATCGTCTGGCGACCAGCGACATCCCGGTGGTTTCGGTGGGCACGGCCACGTGCGGCCGTTCCGCCGGCGCACTCGACACCCTGGATGTCCTCCGCGGAGAGCTGGCGGGACGGGACATCGCGTGCCGATTCGTCGAAGTGGGCTGCCTCGGGCCATGCTACGCGGAGCCCCTCGTCACCGTCTCCATGCCCGGATCGGCGACCGTGTGCTTCGCATCCGTCAACATCCGGGGGGCCCGCAAGATCGCCGAGTATATCGCGGGCGGAGAGCTTCCGGGCGAGCTGGCGTTCGCCACCATCGGGTCGGAACGGATCCCGGACATACCGGACCTGATGGACACCCCCGTGATGACGGGGCAGGTGCGCCGGGTGCTTCGAAACTGCGGCGTGATCGATCCCGGAGACATCCGGCACAGCCTCGCCCGCGGTGCCTACGGCGGCCTTCAGCGCGCCCTGGAGCTCGATGGCGACGCGCGCATCGTGGAGCTCGAGCGAGCCGGCCTCCGCGGCCGCGGCGGGGCGGGCTTTCCGGTGGCCCGGAAGTGGAGATTCTGCATCGAAGCACCGGGCGAGGTCCGCTACATCATCTGCAACGCGGATGAGGGCGACCCCGGAGCGTTCATGAACCGTTCGCTGCTCGAGGGCGATCCGCACGCGGTACTCGAAGGAATGGCCATCGCGGGCCTCACCATCGGGGCCGTCGAAGGCTTCATCTACTGCCGCGCCGAGTACCCGCTCGCCCTCGAGCGACTCGCGGTCGCCATCGGGCAGGCGGAAGAGGCCGGTCTCCTCGGACCCGACGCATTCGGGCCGGGCCGACCGTTCCGGATCACGGTCAAGGAAGGCGCGGGAGCCTTCGTGTGCGGCGAGGAGACCGCGCTGATCGCCTCTCTCGAGGGGCGCCGCGGGATGCCGAGCCCCCGTCCCCCCTACCCCGCGGTCAGCGGCCTGTGGGGCCGCCCCACCGTGATCAACAACGTGGAGACGCTCGCTTCCGTGGCGCTCATCTTCCAACACGGGGCGGACTGGTTCGCCGAGTACGGAACCGAGAGAAGCAAGGGCACCAAGACCTTCTCGCTCGTCGGAAACGTCCAACGTCCCGGGCTCGTGGAAGTCCCGTTCGGCACGACGCTGCGGGAGATGATCTTCGACATCGGCGGAGGCATCGCGAGCGGTCATCGCTTCAAGGCGGTCCAGACCGGCGGCCCGTCCGGGGGCTGCCTGCCGGAGGAGAAGCTCGACATCCCGGTGGACTACGAGTCGCTGCAGGCGGCCGGGACGATCATGGGATCCGGTGGCGTGGTCGTGATGGACGAGCGCACCTGCATGGTCGACTTCGCCCGCTACTTCCTCGACTTCGCGGCGGACGAGTCGTGCGGGAAGTGCGGCCCATGCCGTCTCGGCACCCGGCAGCTGCTTCGCATCCTCGAGGACATCACCCAGGGGCGCGGCGATCCGTCCGACATCGAACTGCTCGAGGGCCTGAGCCATCAGGTCATGAAGGGATCGCTCTGCGGACTCGGGCAGACGGCACCGAATCCGGTCCTGACCACCCTCCGCTACTTCCGGGATGAGTACGTGGCGCACGTCGAGAGCCGGATGTGCCCGGCGCTCGCCTGTCGGGACTACATCGCCTTCGAGATCGACGAGGAGAAGTGCACGGGGTGCACGGCCTGCGCCCTCCTGTGCCCGGTGGAGGGCATCGGCGGCGTCAAGGACCACCTCCACGCGATCAACTCGGCGGTCTGCATCAAGTGCGGCGTGTGCAGCGACACGTGCAGCTTCGGCGCCGTACAAACCGTGAGCGCGCCCGCATGACCGGGAGAATCGACGTCTCGATCAACGGGGCGACCGTCTCGGCAGACCCCTCCTCGACGGTGCTGGAGGTCGCGCTGGAGCACGGCGTGTTCGTCCCACACCTGTGCCACCACACGGACCTCGAGCCCGCCGGCGTCTGCCGGCTGTGCCTCGTGGAAGTCGACGGTCGACTGGTCACCGGGTGCAACACTCGGGTCACCGAGGGGGCCGAGATCCGGACCGATACCGGAGCGATTCAGGAGACCCGGCTCGGCGCGGTGGAGCTCCTCCTGGTGAATCACCACCGGGGACGGATCGACTGCGAGGAGGAGGCCTGCGAGCTGAACCGGATCGCGCGATTCGCGGGCGTCGACGAGAGCCGCCTCGGACGCTATCGGAGCCCCGAGCGCTCGCTGCCCGTGGACACTTCGAACCCCTTCTTCTCCTTCGACCCGAACCTCTGCGTGCTCTGCGGGATCTGCGCGCGCACCTGCGACGAGATCGTGGGCGTGGCGGCCATCGACTTCGTGCACCGGGGGTTCGACACCACGATCGGGAGCGCGCCGGGACAGCTGTGGATCGACTCCGAGTGCGTCTCGTGCGGCGAGTGCGTCGTCCGGTGTCCGACCGGCGCTCTTTCCTTCGTCGGCTTCGGGACACCCGAGCGTGAGGTGACCACGACCTGCACGTACTGCGGGTGCGGGTGCGGCATCCACCTGGGCATCTCCGGAGACCGCATCGTGTCGGCGCGGGGACAGCGCGAGAATCCGTCCAACGAAGGCCGCCTGTGCGTGAAGGGACGGTTCGGGTTCCAGTTCGTGAACTCGCCGGAGCGGCTCACGACTCCTCTCATCCGGCGCAACGGCGCCCTGGAGGAAGCGAGCTGGGACGAGGCCCTCGACCTCGTGGCGGAGCGTTTCTCGGCGGCCCGGGGCGATGCCTTCGCCGCCATCGCTTCGGCCAAGCTCACCAACGAGGAGAACTACCTGATCCAGAAGTTCTCGCGTGCGGTCATGGGCACGAACAGCGTGGACCACTGCGCGCGCCTGTGTCACTCGCCCTCCGTGGCGGGGCTGGTGCAGAGCTTCGGCAGCGGGGCGATGACGAGCTCCTCCCGCGACCTCGGGGATGCGCGCTGCATCCTCGCGATCGGGACGAACACCACGGCCGCCCACCCCATCATCGGGCTGCAGGTCATGCGATCGCTTCGGGCCGGCGGCAAGCTGATCGTGGCGAATCCGCGCGAGATCGAACTCGCCCGGCACGCCGACCTCCACATCCGAAACCGTGCCGGAAGCGACGTGGCGCTCCTCATGGGCATGATGCGGGTGATCGTGGACGAGGGCCTGCACGATCCGGAGTTCATCGAGTCCCGCTGCGAGGGCTTCGAGGCGTTCCGCGATTCCCTCGCCGCGTACGATGAAGCGACGGTCGAGGAGAAGACGGGCGTGCCCTTCGCCGACGTCGCCGAGGCCGCACGCATGTACGCGCTCAACTCACCGGCGGCCATCCTCTACGCCATGGGCATCACGCAGCACACGCACGGAACGGACAACGTCCTCGCCACGAGCAACCTGGCCCTGCTGACCGGAAACGTCGGCGTGCCGTCGGGCGGGGTGAACCCGCTGCGCGGCCAGAGCAACGTGCAGGGCGCGTGCGACATGGGCGCGCTTCCCAACGTCTATCCCGGCTACCAGAAAGTGAACTCTCCGGAGGTGAAGGCGAAGTTCGAGGCTGCCTGGGGGGTCGAGCTCGACGATGCCCCCGGCCTCACGCACCTGGAGATCCTGCGCGGCGTCACGGCCGGTCCGATCCGCGCCATCTACCTGGTGGGGGAGAACCCGGCCCTGAGCGAGGCGGACGCCACGCACGCGCGGGAGGCGATGGAGGCGGTCGACTTCCTGGTCGTGCAGGACATCTTCCTCACCGAGTCGGCTGAGTACGCCGACGTCGTCCTGCCCGCCGCCAGCTTCGCCGAGAAGGAAGGCACCTTCACGAACACCGAGCGCCGCGTACAGCGGGTGCGGAAGGCGATCCCCCCGGTGGGCGACTCACGGAGCGACGCGTGGATCACGTGCCAGATCGCGCGGCGCATGGGAGAGCCCGGATTCGACTTCGAGAGCGCCGAGGAGGTGATGGAGGAGATCGCCGCCCTCACGCCGAGCTACGGCGGCATCGCCTACGAACGGATCGAGCAGGTCGGACTGCAGTGGCCGTGCCCCGACCCGTCGCACCCGGGCACACGGTACCTGCACGCCGAGACGTTCCCGCGCCCGAGCGGGCGGGGCCGGTTCTTCCCCCTCGAGTACCGCCCGCCCGACGAGGAGCCGGACGCCGACTACCCGCTGGTGCTCACCACCGAGCGGAGCCTCTACCACTACCACACGGCAACCATGACGCGCCGGGTGCCCGGACTCGAAACACTCCGGCCGGAGGAACTGGTCGAGATGCACCCGCGCGACGCGGTCGAGCTGGGGATCGCGAGCGGCGACCGTGTCCGGGTGACGTCGAGGCGGGGCGAGGTCGAGGCACACGCCCTGGTGACGGAGGTCTCGCCGCCGGGGACGATCAGCATGACCTTCCACTTCCACGAGTCCCCGACCAACGTCCTCACCAACGCGGCCTATGATCCGGTGGCGAAGATCCCGGAGACCAAGGTGTGCGCGGTGCGCGTGGAGCCCGTCTAGGCCGATCCGTCCTCGCGAAAGCGCTGCACGGCCGGACAATCCTCGGGTCGCATCGGGTGTCCGTCCCGGATCGACGTAACCAGCGCATCGCAGTGCGCAGCCTCGTCCTGTGAGCCGGGCCGGCACATGATGTCGTGGGCGCCATGGACCAGCGCCTGATAGCACGCCTCGCAGCCCATCTCGGACCGCGGGGCGAAGAACACGACCCGGTGGTCGCCGACCGGAAGGCGGTGGGTGTACAGGAACTGCAGTCCCCCGGCCTCGAAGTCGCCGACGATGACATCCGGGTCCGCCTCGTAGATCCAGTACGCGTCCTTGTCCGGATCGGTGGAGACACCGACCACCTGGATGGACGGTTCCTCGCGGAGCCTGCGGGCGATGGCGTGTCCCAGGTCCCGCTCGGGAACGAGGACGAAGGTTCGGACGGGGCCCTGCCGATCGACGGTCATGCGCACCTCCTGCTGGATTTTCGCCCGGGTCGTGGAGGTCCGCAAGGCGACTGCCCGGCACAGGGTACGTGGCCCGGACGCGACATCATCGAACCTGCCACATCACGGCCCGCCGGCCGGGTCCTAGCCGTCGTTCCCCGAGATCATGGCCGTTCCGAACATCGACCATGGCAGAGACCCGGGACCCGTGTCGACCCGCATGGACATCCCCGCGAATCCACCGCTTCCGCGGCAACCGTACCACCGCCCGGGGAGGGGATCTCTGTATCCGT
>NZ_JBZQEK010000147.1:0-3144 GCF_058719085.1 Candidatus Benthicola sp. | reverse complement strand
GGAGGTCTCCGCTCTCTCGTCCAGCGACAGGCCGGCGATATCGGCCATCGACACGACGCCCACGATCGTGCGATCTCGCAGCACCGGGAACGCGCGGGCGGGATATCGCAGGAAGTACCGCTCGACGAGTTCTTCGCCGGTCAGCCCACCGGGAACGAACACCGCTGGCCCGGTGAGGATCTGGCCGACAGCCACACCCTCGAGGGACCGTTTGAGCTCGTTCTGCTGGGCTGCCGACGCGGCCGCACCCGACAGAAACCACCCGAGGAAGATCCCCCACACACCGGCGAACTGGGCACCGCCCAGGAAGAGTACCAGTCCATACAGGATGAGAAGCCAGCCGAAGCCACGCCCCACCCAGGTGGCCCAGCGCGTGGCGCGGTACGGGTCGCCGGTCAGGCGCCACAGCACGGCCCGCAGCACGCGTCCGCCATCCAGTGGAAAGGCGGGCACCATATTGAACACGGCCAGCACGAGGTTGAGCATGGCTACCGTCTCGGACACGACCCGGGCGGAAGGCAGCCGCAGCGTTCCGAGCACGTTGGCGATCGCGAAGAAGATCCCGGCGAGAGCGAGGCTGCTCAGCGGTCCGACGATGGTGAGCAGGAACTCGTCCCCGGCCCGCTCGGGCTCGCGGCGCATCTCCGCTACGCCACCGAAGATGAACAGGGTGATTCCGGAAACCACGATACCGCGGGACCGGGCCACGACCGAGTGAGCGAGCTCGTGCAGGAGCACGGACAGGAACAGGAGGAGCGCGCCGGAAAGGCCCATGGCCAGGTAACCCGTCCGGGACAGGCCGGGCAGGTCCTCGGGGAACTGCCACGAGGCGAAGGTCCAGGTGACGAGGACGAGGACCACGAACCACGAATAGTCGATCCGTATCCGGAAGCCGAGCAGGCGTCCGGCCCTGAATCCGCCGAGTCTCACGCCGTCCTCACGCCCTCGACCGGGACGGGCAGTGCCCGCCGGTCCATCTCCCACAGCTCCACGCCTCGGTGCCGCCGGATCCGGGCCCACCAGGGGCGCTTCCGCTCGACCAGGAGCCACAGCCGGCCACCGGCCAGATTGCGCACGCGCGCCCACATGAGCGGGGCCTCGCGCGGCAGGCGAACCGACCACCGACCGTCCCTCCACTCGAACTCGGCGACGCCGTCCGTCCTCTCGATGACGACGTCGACGAAGGTCTCTCCATCGAGCCGCACGTGCCCGGCCTCGTCCGCGGGTAGGAATCTCGGAAAGAAGGGGTCGAACTCGAGCCCGGCAAGCCGGCGGTAGTTCTGATCGACCGCCCAGTCGAAGACGTCCAGGCCCTCCTCGTCGGCGGCGGCTTCCCGGTGGTGGAGCAGTTCGTGAAGCATCGTCTCCCACAGCTCCGCTTCCCAGTCGAAGCGCGGGTCACCCACCGCCAGCTCACCGAACGAGCCGTAGTAGAGCAGGATCTCGGAACGCGTGTCCCCCATCCCGCCCGTCGGGTCCGGCCAGTGTTCGGTCACGCACTCGCCGAGCGTCCAGATGCCGGGTAGGGTGGGATGACGCCGGGCCTCTTCCTCCACGGCGACCCCTACGACACCGGCCCGAAACACCTCCGGGATGTCCTCGTACATCCGCCCGGCGACCTCCGCAAACCGATCGAAGTTCATTCGTCGAGCGGCCTGGCGATATGGTACCGTCCCCTGAAGTGCAGAAGGGCCGATCGATCCTCCGACCGGGTGTGCGCCGCCGTGACGCGACCGACGAAGATCACGTGGTCCCCCGCCTCGATCTCCTGCTCCACCGCGCACTCGACCCAGGCCAAGGCATCCTCGAGCAGCGGACAACCCTCCGGGGCGGGAGACCAGCTCAGGTCCTGAAACTTGTGATCGTCCGCTCCGGAGAACCGCACCGAGGTCGGCAGGCCGTCCTCGTGAAGGAAGTTGAGAGCGTACCGGCCCGACTCCCGGATGGCCTCCAGCGTCTGCCCCCGGGTTCCCGCACACACGAGCACCAGTGGCGGGACGAGCGAAACGGAGCACACGGCGGTGGCCGTGAAGCCTCGCGGCTCCCCTTCGGCGTCCAGCGTGGTGACCACGGCGACGCCTCCCGCCAGGTGCCCCATGGCGCTTCGAAAACGGTCAGGACTCACGGACATCGGATCCCCATCGTCAGGGCAGGAAAGAAGTCGGAGGATCGTCCAGCTCGACGATCCACAGGCCCGAGCTCCGTTCGGACCCGAAGAGGTTTCCCTTGTACGGTTGAAGACCCCGGACGAACGTGGGGTCGAGCTCGACCCCGCCGGAGTCCTTCTCCACGTATCCACCGATCTCGCGCCCCTGCCGGTACAGATCGCCGCGAAGCTCGCCCTCGACGTCGACGGCCCGGAGCCCCGCCCGATCCTCGGCCACGTACAACCGGTCCTCCTGGACCCAGAGGTCGTGGACTCGAGTCTCCGGAACCCGATAGAACGCGACTTCAATCGGCTTCTCGATATCGGTCACGTCGAGGACGCGCACCTGGCCGCGCGGCCGGTCGACGCACCCGGAGCAGCCGACCCTTTCCTCTCCGAGAAACACGTAGTTTCGGTATCGCATCGCGCGGTGCGTGCTCGCGTACCCCTCGTCGCTTCGCTTCGCATGGTGCCGGTACCCCGAGACGAGCTCGGGTCGCGTCGGCGTTCCGCCCCGGATGCCGGCTCCCACGTCCAGGATCACCAGCCCGTCGTACCCGCAGCTGAGGTAGGCGAGGCCGTCGAGCACGAAAACGTCGTACAGGTTGCCGGCCCGGCCTTCGGCTTGCCACCGACCGGACTCCACCGGACTCAGCGGATCGGCGATGTTCACGATGCTCAACGTGTTCGTTCCGCTGTGCACCGCGTACACGAGGTCACCCTCGACCCACACGCTGCGCACCTCCTCCGGGTTCTCACCAGAGAAGCGGGTGAGCACGGCGGGGTGGGCCGCATCGGAGATGTCCAGGACGGTGAAGCCGCCGCTGAGAGTGGAAGGACCCTCGCTGACGACGACTGCAAGCGTGGCGTCACCGTTGATCTTCACGTCCCGAAGACGGCGGCCGTCCACCCTCACCGAGTCGGTGATCATCGGACCGGTCGGGTCGGTGACGTCCCACGCGTACATCGTCTCCACCCGGGTTCCCGTGTACGCGTAG
>NZ_JBZQEK010000146.1:0-13989 GCF_058719085.1 Candidatus Benthicola sp. | reverse complement strand
TCCGTGCAGAAGCTGCGGAACGCCCAGAGCCAGCCCACGAGGTCGGGCGCCCAGCGAGGCTTGATATAGAGAGGGCTGAGCGGGTCTCCCATCGAGCGAAGGGCCTGCCGAACCCGTCCCGGACGGTTGATCGGGGGATGCCCGGGAGAGATCAGTCCCGCATTGCCGTACGAGGCGCCCTCTCCGATCTCGTCCCGTTCCAGCAACGTCACCGAGACTCCGCGGCGGGCGAGGAAGTAGGCGCAGCAGACGCCGATCACGCCGCCTCCCACCACCAGGACGCTCCGCTCGGTGTCTCCCGGACCCGGACTCGCTGACTCGCTCATGGGGCGGCAAACTACTCGGGTGTTCGGGCGCGCTCCAGTTCGTATATTCGGATCAGCGGCTGCCCGGCCGCCGAGCCATCGCTGAACGCCTTCCGGGGAGGACACGAATGGACTACACCTGGGAAGAGCTCCACAAGACGCCCGTCAAGAAGCTTCGCGAGATCGCCGAAGAGCTGGGTGAGCACGATGAGCTGCACGGCTACTCGACCATGCACAAGGAAGAGCTGGTCCCGGCGCTCTGCCACGTTCTCGGCATCGAGGACCACGCGCACCACGAGGTCGTCGGGATCAACAAAGCGGCGATCAAGAAGCGCATCCGGGCGCTCAAGAAGGAGCGCGACGCAGCCCTGGCCGCCGGCGATTCCGTCGAGCTCAAGCGGGTGAGGCGCAAGATCCACCGTCTGAAGAGGAAGATCCACAAGGCCACGGTCTGACCCATACCCCACCCCGCAAGGGGAGATACGCGAGATACGCACATGTTCGAGGCGACGACGTACATCGAGCGCCGGAGGGGCCTCCGCGAGCGCATGGAGTCCGGTGTCATCCTGCTGCTCGGCAACGACCCGGCACCGATGAACTACCCCGACAATCCCTATCACTTCCGACAGGACAGCTCGTTCCTCTACTACTTCGGCCTCGACCAGCCCGGTCTCGCGGGAGTGATCGATGTCGATTCCGGAGAGGAGATCGTGTTCGGGCACCAGCCGACGGTCGACGAGATCGTCTGGACCGGGCCTCTGCCGACGCTCCTCGAGGAGTGCTCGCACGTCGGCGTAACCAGCGCCGAGGAGCCCGACCGACTGGGAGACTGGCTGCGGACGCAGCGGGACGCCGGCCGCACGATTCACTTCCTGCCCCAGTATCGCGCGTGGAACCGGATCAAGCTGGCCCGGCTGCTGGGGATCCCGGGGCTCGAGACCGATGACCACGCCTCGCGAAGGCTGATCGAGAGCGTCATCGATCAGCGGCTGTACAAGTCGGAAGACGAGGTCGCGGAGATCGAGATCGCCATCGACATCAGCTACGACATGCACACCCTGGCGATGCACATGGTGCAGCCGGGGATGGTCGAGCGGGAGGTGGCGGGGGCCGTCGAGGGCGTGGTGCTGTCGCGCGGAGGGCTGACCTCGTTCCCGATCATCTTCTCGGTGCGCGGCGAGGTGCTCCACAACCATGGCTACTCGAACGTGATGAAGGCCGGGCAGCTGGCGGTTCACGACTCCGGGGCCACCTCGCCCATGGGGTACGCTTCCGACATCACGCGCACGATACCGGTCAGCGGCCGCTTCGACACGCGGCAGAGGGAGATTTACGACCTCGTGCTTCGGGCGCTTCAGACGGCCACGGCGGCCATGAAGCCGGGGATTCCGTTCCGTGACGTGCACTTCATCGCGTGTCGCGAGCTCGCGTCCGGCCTTCGGGACCTGGGGATCATGAAGGGCGACGTGGACGAAGCCGTGGCGGCCGGGGCGCACGCGATCTGCATGCCGCACGGGCTCGGCCACATGATGGGGCTCGACGTGCACGACATGGAGGGCCTCGATGAGACGCTCGTCGGCTACGGCAAGGACTTCGAGCGCAGCAAGCAGTTCGGGACGGCGTACCTGAGGGCTGCCCGCACCCTCGAGCCGGGGTTCGTGCTCACGGTGGAGCCCGGGTGCTACTTCATCCCGGAGCTGATCGACCTGTGGCGGGCCGAGGGCACGCACGCCGACTTCCTCGACTTCGACCGGCTGGAGTCCTACAAGGGCATCGGGGGCGTGCGGATCGAGGACGACGTGCTGGTGACCGACTCCGGCCACCGGGTGCTCGGCCGACCGATCCCGAAGACGGCGGACGAGGTCGAAGCGGAGATGGGGGCCGCCGATTGAGGCTGCCTCGGGACGTCCCCGAGATCGATCCGTTCGATCTCGCCCATCGCCTCGAGGACGGAGAGCCGATCCAGGTGCTGGACGTGCGGGCGCCGGAGAGCCTGGCCTCCGGCCGGGTCGATCCGGTGGCCCCGGAACGCTTCTACAACGTCCGGGGCTCCGAGGTGGTGCGCATGCGGGACCCGGCCGCATCCATCGGCCTCGATGCGGATGAGCCGGTCGCGGTCGTGTGCGCGCGAGGCAACGACAGCCGGGTGATCGCCGCGGCCCTCGGGAGGCGGGGACTCCGGGCCTGGTCGCTCCGCGGCGGCGTGACCGCCTGGATGCGCCTCGGCATCCCGCGCGAGCTGCCTCCGCCTCCCGGCTTCGACCACCTCATCCAGTTCGACCGCATCGGAAAGGGCAGCCTCGGGTACCTCCTGGTCGCCGGCGGTGAAGCGCTGGCGATCGACCCGCCCCGGGACTGGGAGCCCTGGTCCGAGGCGGCGACGGAAGCCGGGGCCCGCATCACGGCCGTGGCCGACACCCACGTGCATGCCGACTACATCAGCGGCGCGCCCGCGATGTCCCGGGAGCTGGACGTACCGTACTTCCTGCACCCGGCCGACAACGTGTGGCCGTACGACGGGACGCCGGGGCGTCTGGGCATCGAACCTCTCGCGGACGGGGCCGAGCTGAGGATCGGGGGCGCACCGGTGACGGCGTGGCACACGCCGGGGCACACCGAGGGGAGCTCGAGCCTGGTGGCGGGCGACCCGCGAGTCGGAGGGGTCGCCTTCACCGGAGACTTCCTGTTCGTGGGCTCGATCGGGCGGCCCGATCTGACGGGACGGATGGAGGCGTGGGTCGGCGACCTGTGGCGCAGCCTCGAGCGGGTGCGGAGCGAATGGAGCGGGGACCTGCGATTGCTTCCGGCGCACTACGCGAGCGACGACGAGAGGAATCGCGACCGCGCGGTGGATCGCACGCTCGCGGCCGCGGCTTCCGGGAACCGCTCCCTCCAGATCGGGACGGAGAAGGCGTTCCGCGCCTGGGTCGAGTCCCGTGTCTCCGAGCCCCCGGAGGCCTACCGGTACATCAAGGCGATCAACGTCGGGCTCGCACGCGTCTCGGAAACCGAGGCGGACATGCTGGAAGCGGGCCGCAACGAGTGCGCGGTCGGCTAGCGTAGAGACTCGGGCTCCGCAGGGTGCAATCGATGCACGGTTCGTGTGGTCCCTGCGCCACGCGTCGACGCACCGGCCACTGGTACCCGCATGAAAGACAAGAGGTTACGTGCTGGTACGGCGGTTGCAGCACCGGGATTCGACGCTTCAGCGCGACGGCTGCCGTGGCACTCGCCGCAACGGACGCCACGTCGCATGAACGGATGACCCCGATCCGCAGAGGGAGCAGTTCCGGCATGGCATACAAGCGAAACCCGACGGGCCCGGACGAGATGCTGGAGAACGCCGCCGAGATCGAACGCGCCACCCACCACCTGGCGCTGTTCATCGACCGGCCGGATGACGAGGTGCGCGAACACCCGGGTCCCGCCCTCATGGCCGCGCTTTCCCTGTTTCCGGAGAAGGGGCCCCTGCGAAGGACGAAGGACCAGGCGGTCCTCTATGCCATGCGGGTGCTCGCCCGGGAGCTGCCCGACACCCATCCGCGGAAGAACCACATCATGATGCGGCTGAGCGCTGCGTCCAGGCAGGCATCGGCGGAACACTGGCCGCCGGAGACGTGGAACGACTCGAAGACCTGAACCGCTTCGTCTCGCCGGCTCCGCTTCTCCTCAGCCGAACCGGCTGAGAAGGTAGACGACGGCGAAACCGGTCAGCACGACCAGCCCGATCCAGGACAGTCCCACCAGGCCCCTCCCGGGGCGCAGTTCCGCGGGCACGGATTCCGAGGTGACGGCGCGCAGGTTGAGGTAACCCAGGATCGGGGCGGTGAGGAACGAGACGATCGTCGCGAAGTCGATCATTCCGGTCAGAGAGCCCGGAAAGGCGGACAGAAACAGCACGGTGAGCCCGGCCAGAATCGCCATCGACCCCCAGTACGCCCTCCCCGTTCCCGCGTAGGCGGATACCCCCTCGGGCTCGACGAACGCGACCCGGAGCCCCCGGTCGATCGCCCTCGGAAACCCGTCGATCACGGTCAGGGTGGTGGAGAACATCGTCGTGAGGACGGCCGTCAGCACGATCGGCCGCGTCCAGCTTCCGAGGGTCGTCGTGTACAGGTCGATCACCTGGGCGGAGAACTCGGTCCCGCGGGGGCTGAAGCTCTCGCCCGAGCCGTACATCAGCACCGCCCCGAGGGCCAGGAACGCGAGCGCGAGGACCCCGGTCGCCACGTAACCGATCCGGAAGTCGAGGAGGACGGCCTCGGGGCTGGACCGCCGACCGCTGGCCCTGTCCTTGGCCAGCGTCCACAGGGAGCTCCACACGGAGATGTCGATCGCCGAAGGCATCCAGCCCATGAGGGCGAGCACGAAGGCGAGAGGGACGGCCCCCGAGAGCGCATCTCGCGGCCACAGGCTGAGCGACGAGAGGTCCGCTCCCGGCAGGGCGATGGCCGCCGCTCCGAGGGTCGAAAGGGCCAGGAACGCCATGACGAGCTTGATCGCCCGGTCGAGGAACGGAAAGCGGCCGGCGAGCAGGAGCCCGCCGCAGACCAGGCACAGGAGTCCGGCCACCGAGGCGATGGGCCACGAGAGGCCGAAGACGAGCTTCACGAGAAACGCCGTGAACAGCACGATGGCCAGCTGGACGATCAGGGCGGTGCTGAAGGTGATCGAGAGGTACAGCCACAGGGCCCAGCGGCCGATGCGCCGGTAACCCTCCAGGAGGCTCAGGCCGGTCGCCGCGGCGTACCGCGGCCCGAACTCGAAGAAGGGATACTTGAGCACCAGCGCCAGGAGCACGATGCCGGCCAGGCCGAAGCCGGCCATCGCCCCCGCCCGGGTGGACTGGACGAGGTGCGACACGCCGATCGCGGCCGCGGCCCACATGAGGCCGGGGCCGAAGGCGTCGCGAAAGCGGGTGCGAGGGGCTCCGGTCGGCATGCGCCAAGCTAATCGGAGGCCCGCTCGCCGCCTACTCGACCCGCATCGCGTCCATCGGTTCGATTGCCGTGGCGCGGCGGGCCGGGATCCAGCAGGCGGTGGCCGCCACCAATCCGAAGAGAGCCGGCACGGACAGGAGGACCAGCGGGTCCACCGGTTCGATGCCGTACAGCATGCCCGACATCAGGCGGGCCAGGGCAAGAGCGCCGAGCGTCCCGAGAACGAGTCCGGCGGAGGCCGGAGCGAGTCCCTGGCGTACGATGTGGCCCACGATCGTCTTCCGGTCCGCCCCGAGTGCTTTTCGGAGGCCGATCTCGTGCGTGCGCCGCGATACGTTGTAGGCGATGACGCCGTACACGCCGATCGCCGCCAGGCAGAGCGCCACTGCGGCGAAGATGGCCAGGACCACCAGATTGAATCGGGGGGACACGAGTCCTTCTCGGAACAGACCGTCCATCGTCCGGAAACGGGACAGGCTGATGTCGGGAGCCACGGCGCCGACCCGCTCGCGCACGACCCGCTCGAGCGCGTCGGACCCTCCGCTCGTGCGGAGCACGAAGTAGCTGGCGAACCGGGTCTGCTGGGCGATGGGCCAGTAGATCTCCGGCTCCACCGCGGCGTCGGGGCGGAAGGGCCGCACGTCGGCCACCACGCCCACCACTTCGACGGGCCCGCGGCCCTCCAGCTCGATGCGGGCGCCCACGGCTCGGCCATCCGGGAGATACCGTTCGGCGAGCGTCCGGTTCACGATCGCCACGGGTGGTCCCGTGCCGTCATCGCTTGCCGTGAGGTAGCGTCCTTCGAGCAGGGGAATCCCGACCGTTCGAAAGTAGCCGGGACCGATGTCGTACCACCGGGCCACCGGGAGACCGCCGGGCTCGTCCGTGGATCCGTCCGATACACGGAACGGGATGGTCTCCCGGCCCCCGAACATGGGTCCGGCCGAGGCCGTTCCTACGGAGCGAACGGAGGGCAGGGACTCCAGCTCTTCGGCGATCCGCTCGAACGACGTCACCACCTCCTGGCCCGTCTCGTACCTTCCGTCCGACCCGAGGGCCCAGAAGGTGAGGATGCGGTCCCGGTCGAAGCCCGGGTCCCACGCGGACACTTCGAGGAAGGCCCTGCCCAGCAGGCCGGCCCCGACGAGCAACACGATGCCGAGCGCAACCTCGGCGGTGACGAGAGCCGACCTCGCCCCGAGCTTCATCCTCCCGCCCCGCTCCGGCGCCGCGCGGAGAGAGTCCACGAGATCGGGGCGTGAGGCACGGAGGGCGGGCACCAGCCCGAACAGTAGTGTCGCCGCGGCCGTGACCAGGCCGGTGAACCCTACGGCCGCGGCATCGATCGAGACCGTGTCGACACGGGGGATGCCCGCCGGCGCCAGGGCCACGAAGGCCCGTACCGCCCAGACGGCGAGCAGGAGTCCGGCCGCCGCCCCGGTCCCGGCGAGCAGCAGCCCTTCGGCGAGGAGCATCCGGGCCAGGCGCGCCCCGCCGGCTCCGAGCGAGCGGCGCACCGCGAACTCGCGCTCGCGTCGGGCGGATCGTGCCATGAGGAGATTCGCCACGTTGGCGCACCCGATGAGGAGCACGAACCCCACGGCGCCCATGAACACCCGGAGCGGCTCGCGGGACGCGCCGACCACCGTGTCGTGCAACGGAGAGCCCCGGATGCCCCACCCCGCGTTGGTGTCCGGGTATTCTTCGCCGAGCCCGGCGGCCACGGTACGCAGGTCGGACAGCCCCTCCTCCAGGCTCACCTCCGGTCGGAGTCGGCCGATCGCTCGAAAGCCCCTCCAGTTGCGTACCTGGGGATCCAACGGGTCGAACGGGATCGGCCGCCACAGCTCGACCCCCTCGAGTTCGGGAACCTCCATATCGGCCGGCAGCACTCCGATCACCGTGGCGCGCTGGTCATCGATCGTGATGTCCCGGCCCACGATCTCAGGGTCGCCTCCGTAGCGGTTCCGCCACGTGGAATGCGACAGGAGGACCACGGGGGCGGCCGACGGACCGAGATCGGACTCCACGAAACCGCGTCCGAGGACGGGAGAGGTACCCAGAACGCGAAACAACTCCACATCGGCAAGCCCGCCGCGAACGCTCTCCGCTCCCTCCGGCCCACGCAGGATGAAGGACCAGCCACGACCGGCGCCGATCGACTCGAAGGTGCGGCTCCGCGCGTCGAAGTCCCGCACGTTCACGAAGGAGTTGGTGCAGAAGCCCGCCACCGATTCGTGCTCCTCGCACAGCGTCACCAGCCGGTCGGGCTCCGGGTAGGGAAGCGGGCGCAGGACGACCCCGTTGAGAACGCTGAAGATCGCCGTGTTGGCCCCGATCCCGAGCGCCAGGGTGAGGACCACCGCGAGGGTGAACCCGGGCGTCTTTCGCAGGGAGCGGGCGGCGAACCGGAGGTCCGACACGAAGTCCTCGAGCGGGCGCACACCGCGCTCGTCCCGCACCTCTTCCTTGACCCGCTCCACGCCCCCGAATCGGCGGAGCGCTTCCCGACGGGCGGAGGCCGGGTCCATGCCCGCCCGCAGGTTGGCCTCCACCTCGAGCTCCAGGTGGAGTCGGATCTCCTCCTCCAGGTCCGCCTCGAGATCCGCTCGCCCGAACAGGGCCCGGATTCGCTCTCTGGCCTCGCTCCACCCGCCCATGCGTCCCCCGTTCAGCCCGTGGCCAGGATGCGGTCGACCGCGCCCGATACGGCGCGCCACCGCTCGGCTTCCTCCCCGAGACGTCGGCGACCCGCGGCCGTCAGCTCGTAGTATCGCGCCCGCCGGTTGTTCTCGGTGCGGCGCCACTCGGCCCGGAGCCACCCCTTCCGCACCAGCCGCTGCAGCGCCGGGTAGAGCGAGCCCTGGTTCACCTGGAAGACATCCTCCGACACCTGCTGGATGTGGTGGGCCATCTGCCAGCCGTGCATCGGCTGGATGGCGAGGCTGCGCAGCACCAGGAGGTCCAGCGTTCCCTGGAGCAGGTCACGGTTCTTGCGGCCCATGAAGATTCCTTCCCAAACGGTCCGTGCCTTTCCGCCGCCGATCGCTCTGCTTCTCTAGACAATCTAGACAAGCGAAACGTTGCAACGCGGGGCGTCGTTTCCGTCCTGCATGTCCGCTGCCGGGAACGGGTCACGCATGATGGACAGGAGGAGGTCACGGTTCCTGCCAGGAGAGCACACCGATGAAGAGGAAGAGCGCCGGACCCGACACGCTGACTTCGAGGGAGATCCGGAGCGCCGTCGAGCGAAAGGCACGGGCGCTCGCTGCGTCTCCCGAGTCCGGGCGCGGCACCGCCAGGACCCGCGTGGTGGTTCGCGATGGGACGAGGTGCGAGATCACCGAGGGCCCATGGAGACTGGTCGCGGAGCTGGCCCCGCCGGCCGAAGGGCGCTCTTCGGAGGGGCCGCTGCCGGGCACCCTGGGCCGGGCGGCGCTCGGCGCGTGCATGGCGACGGCCTACGTGACGTGGGCCTCCCGGATGGGCGTCCCGATCCACGGTCTCACGGTCGAGGTGGAGGCGGACTACGATCAGCGCGGAGAGCTCGGACTCGACGGTGTGTCGCCGGCGTACCGCGAGGTCCGCTGCGTGGTGACCGTGGAGACCGATGCGCCGGAAAGGGATGTGTGCGAGGTGCTCCGCCTGGCCGACGAGCACTGCGTCCACCTGCAGGTCTTCAGCCAGCCCGTGCGCGTCGTCCGGGAGACCTGGTTCGCGCTGCCGGCCCCGGCAGACCGGTGGGACGTCCCGTTCCACGGTTGAGACACATTGACACCCTGCAACCGTCGCGTAATTACGCACTTACGCCTCGCCCAGCGCCGGGAATCCGCATAAGTACCTAGGTACCCGCGTAATACTACGGATCACACCGGTTTTGGCCCGGAATGGCACCCTTCCTGCACTCGGAGCCTCCTGACGATGTGCGGTCCGGCGATGCACCCCGCTCGGCGGACCGATGCAAACTGGGGAGAGCAACCTTCTTTAGGGGGCAGTTCAATGAAACTCAGACACGGGTTGGGGATCTTCGCCATCCTGTCGCTCGCGCTGGTCGGCTGCGACGGAGACCAGGGACCCGCCGGGCCTCCGGGACCCGAAGGTCCCCAGGGGCCGGAAGGGCCTCCGGGCACCAGCTTCAGCGAGTTCGCCTACCAGGGGAATTTCGGTGAGGCATGTCAGCACTGCCACTCGGGCACGGTCGGCGATGTGCTGACGACGAACCACACGAACGCGTTCCTCGATTTGGGCGACATGCAGGACAACCTGTACTGCGTCCAGTGCCACACGACCGGGTTCAACTGCGAGGTCGATCACGACACGGGCGAGATCATCGAGGGCACCTGCGAGGAGCCGTCGGACGGCTACAGCGGCTACGTCGATGACGACACCGAGCTGGGCGCCGAGCGCCGCGCGGCCCTAGAGGGCGTGCAGTGCGAGGCCTGCCACGGAGCGATGGGCCCGAACTTCAACGCCCACATCCCCGTGGTCTCGTTCGCCACGCAAGACGACCCCGACACCGGCGAGTCGCTGTCGCTGTGCTACCAGTGCCACTACTTCCAGGTGGACGAGTGGAAGACGTCCGGGCACGCGAACGCGGCGGGCGGTGACATCACCGTCTTCCAGGAAGAGCACTACGCGACGAGCACGAGCTGCCAGGCTTGCCACACATCTGAGGGCTACGCCCGAAACAACGACCCGGCCCTGCTGACGTACGACTTCGAGAGCTACAACTTCATCGGCTGTCCGACCTGCCACGACCCGCATGTGGGCGAGATGGGGAGCGGCAACGAGGCGCAGCTCAGGAACGTCGACCCCGTGGTTCTGGCGTACACCTTCCCCTGGGAGCCCGAGGACGAAGAGGCTCCGACGATGGAAGGGTACGGCCCGGGCCAGACCTGCGCGCAGTGCCACCACGCGCGTCGGGACACCGATAACGTCCAGGGCCAGATCGAGAACGGGTACGGTCACTTCGGCCCGCACTCCAGCCCGCAGGCCGACATGTTCATCGGCGCCGGCTCGTACGAGATCCCCGGCTACGAGTACGACAGCGGCAGCGGTCACAAGGCTCTGGTCGAGGATGGCTGCGTGACGTGCCACATGGTGTTCGCCGAGTCGTTCGGCGGCCACATCGTGCACAACTTCAACCCGATCGACGAAGCCACGGGTACGCTGCCCGCGTGTGAGGGATGCCACGGGACCGTCGATGTAGCGCAGCTGGAGGCCTTCCAGCAGCCGACCGTCGACAAGCTGAACCAGGTGGCAGTCCTGATGGGCTACGCCGATTGGGATACGCTGCTGTTGACGCTGGACGAGGACAACCTGACCTGGACCGTGTGCCAGCGTGAGGCCGTGTACGGAGCGGAGTTCGTTTCCGCCTCCGGTGACCTCGGGATCCACAACCCCGACTACGCTGCCTCGCTGCTCGACAACGCGATCGACTATCTCACGAACACGTGCCCCACTCCGTGAGCTGACCTGAACCCGGGGCCCTCGATGTCGAGGGCCCCGGCCACAGTACCGTACCACCGGTGGGTCCCCACCCGGGCTGAAGGCGAGGCCCGGAGGCGCGAGTTGCGTCTCCGGGCCTTGCCCTTTCCGGTAGCTTGGCGCGATGGTCGATCGCAGCCCGGTCCGCGTAGTCGGCCGGGATCACCCCGCGGTCCGCACAGCAGGAGCTTCGATGGCCCAGGCAGGAGCGCGACTCGAGTCGGGGAGGCCGTCCCGCGCGGCGATCGTCTTCGCCTTTGCGGCGATCTACCTGGTGTGGGGTTCGACCTATCTCGCCATCCGGTTCGCCGTGGAGACCCTACCGCCCTTTCTGATGCTGTTCGCACGCTTCTTCACGGCTGGGGTGATCATGTACACGTTCCTGCGCCTGCGGGGGGAGCCGCGCCCGGGGGGTCGTGAGTGGGCAGGGGCCGCCGTGGTCGGCGGGCTGCTGCTGCTCGGTGGGACCGGTGCGGTGGGGTGGGCCGAGCAGTGGATTCCCTCCGGTCTGGCGGCGCTGATCGTGGCCATCGTGCCCGTGTGGATGGTTCTGCTCGACTGGCTCGGCCCGGAGCGGCGGCGTCCGACGGGAGCGGTCATCATGGGTCTGGTGCTCGGTCTGGTGGGCGTGGCTGTGCTCGTCGGGCCTGTCGACCTTGCCGGGGGCGACCGCATGCAGTTCATCGGTTCGGCCGTGGTCGTGTTCGGCACGCTCTGCTGGGCCACTGGCTCGGTCTACGGGTCGCGGCTCCCGCACCCCTCATCGTCCTGGATGTCGGCCGCCCTTCAGATGACGGCCGGCGGCATCCTGCTTCTCCTGTTCGGCACCGCCATGGGCGAGTGGTCCCGGGTGGACCCGGGCCTCGTGTCGGCCCGATCGATCGGGGCGCTGCTGTATCTGATCGTGTTCGGCTCGCTGATCGCCTTCGGAGCGTACGTCTTCCTGCTGCGTCACGAGCCGGCGGCCCGGGTGGGGAGCTACGCGTACGTGAACCCGGTGGTGGCCGTGTTTCTCGGGTGGGCGCTCGCCTCCGAGCCCGTGACGGCGCGCACGATCCTGGCCGCCGCGATCATCCTCACGGGGGTGGTGCTGATCGTGACGTACAGGGCGCGGACGTCCACCCCGGGGGAGCCGGAGCCACCTCCCGGCGCGGAGGTTGAGGAGCCTGGACTCGACTCGCCGGTCACGCCCTGTCCCACCTGCTGAACGGGCGACCTGGCATGGGCGGTCAATCGAGCGTCAGCAGCAGTCCCAGCGTGATCGGCACGGTGGCGAGACTCATGGTGGCGAGCCAGTCGGTCTCCTGCCGCTCGGCCAGGCGCATGTCGGTGAGCTCGATGGACGCACGGGCCCACGAGGCACCGGACGTGGGCCGATAGTAGCCGACCACGCTGTCGCCGCGGATCACGGGCCCCTTCATGAAGAACTGCGTCCCATCCTGAAGCGTGATCCGGTACTCGGGACCGTCCGCGTCGGCTCCGCCGATCTCCCGCCCGAGGTCGTCGTGATAGGTGGTCGAGGGCGCGGCGGCGTCCGACGACTCCGCCGTCTGGATCGGGAGGTTGGCGGGGACGTACTTCTGGCAGGCGGCGGCCCCGAGCAGCAGCGCCAGGACGGCGATCGTCACCCGGGGCCGTCGACGCTTCGACCTCACTCTATCACGAACTCCTGCACGAGACCGCGCGTCGCTCCCGGCTCCGCGATGAACGCGTAGCGGCCCGGCTCCAGGTCGACGGTGAAGTAGGCGGTGGTCCCGGGTGGACCTTCCTGCACACCGCCCACGAAGGTGGCCGGCGCGGGCTCCCGCAGGCCGTCCACGTTCATCCAGTCCATCCATTCCGCCAGGGCGTCCAGCTCCGTGTTCGGGTTCAGCCGAACCACGTGCACGTCGTTTCCGAGTCCGACCTGGGGCTGTTCGTCGAAGTGCACGGCGACCGTCTGCTCACCCTCGCGGGGCGCGCCCTCGACGTCCATCCCGTCGTTGAACAGGGTGATCTCGAAGTCGGCTTTGGGAGGGACCGCGCCGGAATCCTCTTCCGTGACGGTGACCTGTATCGCCATGCCGAGCGCAACGTGAAACACGCCTTCGGCCGTCTTCACGTAACACTCCATGACGTAGTCGCCCGGGGTCAGGTGAACCGTCGCGTCCTCCGTGATGCCCGGCCCGATCAGGCCGGGTCCGCCCATTACCACGGCGGAGGCATACCACTCGGGAATTCGCTCGGCCAGGATCGCCCCGGCGCCGGCCTTGTCCACGGTTCCGGCGACCAGACCCTCCCATGCCTCCCCGAACGCGGGGCCGATGTCCCTGCCGTAGTCCTCGATCGTCCGGCCTTCCGGCAGGAGGGTCAGGAACACGAAGTGATGCTCCATGCCCTCGTTCTTCAGCCTCAGGGTGACCCAGCCCGAGGGAAGCTCCGTCGGGCCGACGAAGGCGTAGTCACGCGCGATGTATTCGGCCACGAACGGCTGACTGGCCTGAGTCTCGGCCGCGGCGGACCCCTCTTCCGACGTCTGATCGGAATCGGCGGGAGCACAAGCGAACATCGCCCCGACGGAAACGACCAGGGCGAGCATGGGAATACGGCGGTTGTACAACGGGTACTGCATGAAGCCTCCTGCAAATGAATGAATCCGGCAACGTGCCGACATGAAAACCGGGCAGGCGCGCGAAGTCAATGGGACCGAACTTTGATGGGAGCGCGACGTGGCCCTTACATTGGGGCGCTTTCAGATACCCTGAACCCGATCGCGGAATCGTGCCATGGCCAAGACGAACTCGTTCGACGTGAGCACCGGCGTCGACCTTCAGGAAGTGGACAACGCGGTGAACCAGGCGCGCAAGGAGATCGCGCAGCGCTACGACTTCAAGGGCACGAAGTGTACGCTGGAGTTCGACCGAAGCGTCCCCGCCGTGAACCTCGAGGCGGATGACGCCTACCGGCTGCAGGCTCTCGCCCAGGTGCTGCGCGAGAAGATGTCCCGGCGGAAGGTGCCGCTCCGGAACCTGGACGAGGGCAAGGTGGAGGAGGGATCGCTGGGGCGGGCGCGCCAGACGATCGGGCTGAAGCAGGGGATCGACCAGGAAACGGGGAAGAAGATCTCGAAGGACGTGCGCGGCGGCGGTTTCAAGAAGGTGCAGGTGCAGATCCAGGGCGACGAGCTGCGCGTGATCGCCCCCTCGCGCGATACCCTGCAGGAGGTGATCACCTTTCTGCAAGGCCAGGACTACGGGGTGGAGCTCACCTTCGGCAAC
>NZ_JBZQEK010000145.1:0-7009 GCF_058719085.1 Candidatus Benthicola sp. | reverse complement strand
GGTCCAGGCGAACTTGATGCTCCGTCCGACCGTCTGCGAAGCCATGGTCCGGGCCTACACCTCCAGTCCCGGAGATCTTGCCGAGCGACTCATGGGCGCACTCGAGGCCGCCGAAGCCGAGGGAGGGGACATCCGGGGCCGTCAGTCCGCCGCTCTGCTGGTCGTCGCGGCCGAGCCATCCGGCAGGCCATGGCAGGATCGCATCTTCGACCTCAGAGTCGAGGACTCCCGCGAACCGCTCGTCGAATTGCGCCGCCTGCTGTCGGTCGCACGGGCGTACCAGCACATGAACGAAGGCGACGAACAGGTCACGCGTGGCGACATCGATGCCGCTGTGGAGGAGTACCAGAAGGCGGAGGCCCTTCTGCCCGGCGAGTCGGAGCCGATCTTCTGGCACGCGGTGACGCTCGCCAGCGTGGGGCGCGTGGAGGAATCGCTGCCCCTGTTCGCGGAATCGTACCGCCTGCATCCCGAGTGGAAGGAACTGGTGCCGCGACTGGTCGCCGCTCAGCTGTTGCCCGACGACGCCGAAATGCTGGAGACGATCCTCGCGGCGGACTCCACCGACCCGGCCCCCTGACCCGCGGATTCCGGGAAACCGGCCGAGCACACGGTGGAGCGGCCGGGCCGGCAGCCTTTCAGTCCAGCTCGGGCAGCCGGCAGAACCAGGCGATCGTGCCCCCGATCCCCGCGATCAGGACGGCGAGAATCGCCGTGACCAGGATGTACATGCGTGCCTCGCGATTTCGAGTGAACGGCGAGGGTATCGGGTCCCCGCGGCGTCGAGTATGAGGGAGTCGGGGTTCCGTGTCCAGAGCCCCTCGACGGATCGATGGGAACCGGCTCCGTGGGGGCCTGACCCGACCGTTGCCGGAGCCCGGTCAATCCGGTAACCTCTCGCGCGAGACGCGTTCGTGGTCTCGATCGGACGGACAATCCAACGCCATTCCCATGGAGCCGGAGACGACACCTATGCACAGGACCGAGGGTTTCATTCAGGAAGCGCAGCGGTGGAGTGCCCACAACTACGCGCCGCTTCCCGTGGTCATAGAGCGTGGAGAGGGAGTCTGGGTCTGGGACGTGGACGGGAACCGCTACCTCGACATGCTGAGCGCCTATTCCGCACTCAACCAGGGTCACAGGCACCCCGCCATTCTCGCGGCGCTGACGGAACAGGCGAATCGACTCACCCTCACTTCGAGGGCCTTTCACAACGATCGCATGGGCGGCTTTCTCAGGGCCCTTGCCGAGGCGACGGGCTTCAGCCGGGCCCTCCCGATGAACACCGGAGCCGAGGCCGTGGAGACGGCGATCAAGGCGGCTCGGAAGTGGGGGTACGAGGTCAAGGGAGTGCCAACCGACGAAGCCGAGATCATCGTCTGCGAGAACAACTTTCATGGCCGCACGACCACGATCGTCGGGTTCTCATCCGAGCCACAGTACCGGGCCGGTTTCGGCCCCTTCGCCCCCGGATTCAAGCGAATTCCCCACGGCGACCTCGAGGCCTTGAAGGCGGCGGTCACCGAACACACCGTGGCCTTTCTCGTGGAGCCCATCCAGGGCGAAGGTGGAATCGTGGTCCCGCCGGACGGATACCTCGCCGGGGCGCAGGACATCTGTCGGTCCGAGGACATGCTCCTGCTGAACGACGAGATTCAGACCGGCCTCGGCCGGACCGGCCGGTTGTTCTGCGGCGACTGGGACGGCACACGCGGAGACGTGCTGATCGTCGGCAAGGCCCTGGGCGGCGGCGTGTACCCCGTGTCGGCGATCCTGGCCAACGACGAGGTCATGGACGTCTTCCACCCCGGAGACCATGGCTCGACGTTCGGAGGCAATCCGCTCGGGGCGGCGGTCGGATTGGCCTCGCTCGGCGTCATTCTCGAGGAGAGGTTGCCCGAGCGATCGGACGATCTCGGCACGTGGTTCATGAGCCGGCTGCGGGACCTCGACTCGCCCCACGTGAAGGAGGTGCGGGGACGGGGCCTGATGATCGGCGTCGAGATCCACGGCGAATCGGGCACGGCGCGTCCGTTCTGCGAAGCCCTCAAGCAGCGCGGCATCCTCTGCAACGACACGCACCACCACACGATCCGGATCGCGCCGCCCCTGACCATCGAGCGGGAGACCCTCGAGGAGGCCCTCCCGGTATTCGAGGAGGTCCTCGGAGCCGGCGTGGTGGCCTGAGAGCCCACCCGAAAGCACGCGGGCGCCGGGAGATCTTCCCGGCGCCCGCTCCTGACGATCCGCGACCCTGACGGTCGCGTCAGGGCTGAACGATCGTGGCCGACACGATGGTGACGGGTTCCCGCGGAACGTCCTGCATTCCGCCCGCGCTTCCGGTCGGAACCGCGGCGATGGCGTCCACGACGTCCATTCCTTCCAGCACCTTCCCGAAGACGGCATAGCCCCACTGGTCCGGACCCTGTGCCCCGTAGTCGAGGAAGGGGTTGTCGACCAGGTTGATGAAGAACTGGGCCGACGCGCTGTGAGGCGCCGCCGTGCGGGCCATGGCCAAGGTTCCGCGCTCGTTCTTGAGACCGTTGTCCGATTCGTTCCGGATCGGCTCACGCCCCCCTTCCACCATGACGAGGTCCGCCTGGTGACCGCCCGCCTGAATCATGAAATCCGGTATGACGCGATGGAAGATCAGTCCATCGTAGTGACCATCTTCGACGTATGAGAGGAAGTTCTCGACGGTCAGGGGCGCCTGGTCGGGATAGAATCCCAGCAGGATGTTCCCCATGCTCGTCTCCAACATGACCTGCGGTCCCTTCACCTGGACTTGCTGCATGGTCTCCTCTCCCTTCGGCTCGGCTTCGGCTCGTGTCTCCTGAGACTCGGCACAAGCCGCTGTAGCGGTCGTCAGGACGAGTGCCACGCCCATGGTCTTCAATGCGTTCTTGGCTTGAATCAACGGTCTTCCTCTTCCCGGTTGAGTATTCTCTCGAACGTCTTTCGGTCGATCTCGCCCTTCTGAAATTGCCTCAAACCCGCCAGTTGCCGGCGCAGGATCCCGATCACGTCGTCCACGATCTCCTGCGCCGTCTCCTTCGAACGCGGCTGCCCGCTGTAGTGCGAATAGTCGATCGGCTTCCCGAACGCCAGCCAGATGTGTTTGAACAGACGCGGGAAGCTGCTCCCGACGGGCAGCACATCGTACAGTCCGTCGACCGTGACGGGAACCACCGTCGGCTGATTGGCGAGGATGACGAGTCCGGCACCCGGCCGACCGTCGCGGATCTCGCCGTTCCTCGACCGGGTGCCTTCCGGAAAGAGCACCATGGTTCCGCGCCGACCGGCTCGCACCATCCGGTGCAGCGCCCGGCTGTCTCTGCGTCCCTCCTTCACGGGAATGCACTTCCAGTTGTCCGCCCACCACGCCCAGAAAGGATTTCGGAAGAAGTTCTCCTCCGCCGCCGGATTCCAGGGGATCAGGTAGGGTCTGAACGCGGCCGGCCCGAAATACGCCGCCGTGCCCACCAGGAAGCTGTCGATCATCGTCTGGTGGTTCGAAAGCAGGAGCGTGTTCCGCCGGCGGGGGACGTTCCTGCGGCCGATCACCGTGGCGCGATTGAGGACGTAGAAGACGATCCCCATGGTCAACACGGTGAGGTGCGTGATCACGTATCGGGTGAAGGGCCAGAAGAAATGAAACACCGGCCCCCGGTAGTCCGCCCTGTACGGTTCGCCCATCGGCCTCCACACCCCTTCTGGACCAGACGTGCCCGCCTCGGCGCGAGCCACCAATATCGACCGCCCTGGGCAACCGGGCCAGAGAGGAGCGCTTCAGGAGCTGCCGGATCGGGATCCCGAAGTACGGGCCACCGGAGGCCTCCAACCCACTCGCTTCACCCCCGACGGAGCCCCATATTGCGGGTTGCTTATCGGCCGCCCGTGGAGGGCGGTTCCAACGCAGATCCGACCGCCGTGATCCGGCGGCTTCGAACCGACAGAGGACCCTCATGACCCCGCCCCGCAACAGCAAGAACTCCTTCGGCGCCCGGCGCGCCATCGAGCTTCCGGATGGAACTGCAGCCACGATCTACGACCTCAAGGCCCTGGAGCGCGCCGGCGTCGGACGCATCGACACGCTTCCCTTCTCGATCCGCATACTGCTCGAGAATCTGCTCCGCCACGAAGATGGAATCACCGTGACGGCCGGCGATATCGAAGCCCTGGCTTCGTGGGACCCGGCTTCGGAGCGTGAAGTGGCCTTCATGCCGGCGCGGGTGATCCTGCAGGATTTCACCGGAGTGCCCGCGATCGTGGACCTCGCCGCCATGCGCGACGCGATGCGTGAGCTCGGAGGGGACCCGCAGAAGATCAACCCGATGCTGCCTTCCGAGCTCGTGATCGATCATTCCGTGCAGGTGGACAGCTTCGGCAGGCTCGCCTCGCTCCTGATCAACTCCGAGCGGGAGATGGAGCGGAATCACGAGCGATATCTGTTTCTGAGATGGGGTCAGCAGGCCTTCGACAACTTCCGCGTCGTTCCGCCGAGCACGGGCATCGTCCACCAGGTGAACCTGGAGTACCTGGCGAGGGTGGTGTTCGAGTCGGGACAGGGGGACGAGAGGCTCCTGTACCCCGACACCCTGGTGGGCACCGACAGTCATACGACGATGATCAACGGTCTGGGCGTGCTCGGATGGGGCGTCGGGGGCATCGAGGCGGAAGCGGCCATGCTGGGCCAGTCGATTTCCTTTCTCGTACCCGAGGTGATCGGGTTCCGGCTGCACGGGAAGCTCCCGGAGGGAGCGACCGCCACGGACGTGGTATTGAGAGTGACCGAGATGCTCCGGGAACGGGGCGTGGTGGGCAAGTTCGTGGAGTTCTATGGAGAGGGACTGGCCTCGCTGTCGCTCGCCGATCGCGCCACCATCTCGAACATGTCGCCGGAATTCGGAAGCACGTGCGCCATCTTTCCGATCGACGAGGAGACGCTCTCCTATCTGCGCTTCACCGGACGAAGCGAGGAACACGTCGCGAGAGTCGAAACCTATGCGCGGGTCCAGGGCCTGTTTCACACGCCCGAGAGCACGGACCCGGAGTTCACGGACACCCTGTCGCTGGACCTCGGCACGGTGGAGCCGAGCCTGGCAGGACCGAAGCTCCCGCAGCAGAGGATCCGACTGACGGAATCGGCCTCGTCGTTCGAACGCTGGCTCGCCGACCTCCGCACGAACGGCAGTTCGGGGAGGAAGGATATCTCCCGCTGGGCGGGCGAGGGGGGCGGCGGCACCGCGGTGGCCGGAGCCGCCACGCGCCGCACTCGCGCCGTCGATGGGCAAACGCTGGATGGCGAGCCGATCGAATTCGAGCTCCGGGACGGTGCGGTGGTCATCGCGGCGATCACGAGCTGCACGAACACGTCGAACCCCGGCGTGATGATCGCGGCCGGACTGCTGGCGAAGAAGGCAGTCGAGCGCGGCCTCGCTCGCAAGCCATGGGTGAAGACCAGTCTCGCTCCGGGTTCCAAGGTCGTCACGGAGTACCTGGAAGCGGCGGAGCTGAGCGAGCCGCTGGAGGCACTGGGATTCGCCGTGGTGGGCTACGGCTGCACCACCTGCATCGGGAACAGCGGCCCCCTGCCCGGCCCGATCAGCGAGGCCATCCATGCGGAAGACCTGGCGGTGTGTGCCGTGCTCTCCGGCAACCGCAACTTCGAAGGTCGTGTGAACCCCGATACGCGGGCCAACTACCTGGCCTCGCCCCCGCTGGTCGTGGCGTACGCCATCGCCGGGCGCATGGACATCGACCTCTATCAGGAGCCTCTCGGTGTGGACCCGGAGGGCAAGCCCGTCTATCTGCGCGATATCTGGCCGACCCAGCAGGAGGTGCGGGAGACGATCCGGGGAGCGGTCAGCAGCGAGCAGTTCCTTCGTCAGTACGCCACCGTGTTCGATGGAGACGAGCGGTGGCAGCAGCTCGACGTCCCCGAGGGAAACCTGTACGACTGGGCGCCGGACTCCACGTACGTACGGCAGCCCCCGTTCTTCGTCGGAATGTCCCGCGAACCGGGTGCGGTGACGGACATCGCCGGCGCCCGCGTGCTGGCGCTCCTCGGTGATGCCGTCACCACGGACCACATCTCTCCGGCCGGGGCCATCGCCAAGGACTCCCCGGCCGCCGCCTACCTCGTCGAGCACGGGGTCGAGCCCGCGGACTTCAACTCGTATGGATCGAGACGGGGAAACCACGAAGTGATGATGCGGGGCACCTTCGCCAACGTTCGGCTGCGAAACCGCCTCGTACCCGGCGTCGAAGGTGGCTTCACCCGCCACATTCCCTCGGGTGAGCAGATGTCGATCTTCGACGCGGCGATGCGGTACGCGGAAGAAGAGGTGCCCCTGATCGTGATCGCCGGGAAGGAGTACGGCACCGGCTCTTCCCGTGACTGGGCGGCCAAGGGCCCGAGCCTGCTCGGGGTCCGAGCGGTCATTGCCGAGAGCTACGAGCGCATCCATCGCAGCAACCTGATCGGCATGGGCGTCCTCCCTCTCCAGTTCCACTCCGGAGTGGACGCCGGGAGCCTCGGACTGACGGGCATGGAGAGGTACGCCGTCACCGGGATCGAGACGGGGATCACCGGGGGAGGCGTGGCCGCCGTCTCGGCTCTGTCCGACCAGGGAGAAGCCACGGATTTCGAGGTCCTCATTCGACTCGATACGGAGCTGGAAGTCGAGTACTACCGGAACGGAGGCATCCTCCAGACCGTGCTGCGCCAGCTGGCGTAGCGGGCGCCGCGTGCGGGCCCGACCCTTGCGGGACGGTTGGCGCGACGGAGCAAGAACGCGCAGGAGTTATCCGATACCTTTCAACGGAGAGAACGATGCATAATCGCCGAGTTCGTGTGCTGGGGCTGCTGGGCGCGGTCCTGGTCATGGCCTGCTCTTCGACGCCGCCTCCGCAGACGGCGCCTGAGGCCCCACCCGCCCCTCCCGTTGCCGCAGAGACGGCGCCGGACAGCCTGCTCACGGTGCCGCCGGCCGCGATCGCCATGTCG
>NZ_JBZQEK010000144.1:0-2409 GCF_058719085.1 Candidatus Benthicola sp. | reverse complement strand
CTCGACGTCCCGCTTCACCACCCGTCCACCCGGCCCTGACCCCGCGATGTCCGCCACCCTCAGGCCTGCTTCCTCGGCCATCCGGCGGGCGAGCGGCGAGGCCTTCACGGCGCCGGTGACGGAGGACTCACCGGCCCGACTGTGGTCGGGCTCCGCCACCGCGACCGGCTTCTCCGCCGGCTTCTCCGACTCCGGCACCGGGCCGGGACCCGAGCTGTCAGGCTTCGCTGGTGCCGGGGGCACCACGGATTCCTCCGCGGCCGGCGCTTCCTCGGCCACCGGCTGCCCGTCCGCCGCGGCCTCCGCCTCCGTGAGCAGGGCCGAGATGTCCTCGCCCTCTTCCCCGATGATCCCGATCAACGCGCCGACGGGCACCGTGTCACCCTCTTCGGCCAGCAGCTTGAGAACGACACCGCCGCCCATGGCCTCGATGTCCATGTTGGCCTTGTCGGTCTCGATCTCGGCCAGGAGATCGCTGGCGTCGACCCGGTCGCCCTCGGCGACTTTCCATTCCAGCAGCTTGCCCTCCTCCATCGTCGGGCTGAGCTGCGCCATCACGATCTTCGTTGCCATATCAGAGCCAGGGCCTGTTCAGTCCAGGTAGCAGACGTGCCGGGCCGCCTTCACGACCGCGTCGGCGTCCGGCACGATGAGCTTCTCGAGAGCGCGGGCATAGTGCATCGGGACGTCCAGGCCCGATACGCGGGCCACGGGTGCGTCCAGATAGTCGAACGCTTCGCGCTGGATGTCGTCGACGATCTGGGCCCCGATTCCCGCCACCGGCCAGCCCTCTTCGACCACGACCGCTCGGTTGGTCTTCTTTACCGACTCCACGTAGGTGTCGAGGTCGAGCGGGCGCAGGCTGCGCAGGTCCACGACCTCGGCCTCCACCTCGTGCTCGGCGGCCAGTTTCTCGGCCGCCTGCATCGCCACGTGCAGCATCTTCGAGTGCGCGACGATCGTCACGTCTTCGCCGGCGCGCTTCACGTCGGCCAGCCCGATCGGCACCAGGTGCTCGTCATCCGGCACCTCGCCCTTCACGTTGTAGAGCAGCTCACCTTCGATGAACACGACCGGGTCGTCGTCACGGATCGCCGTCTTGAGCAGGCCCATGGCGTCGGCCGGGGTGGCGGGTGCGCACACCTTGAGTCCGGGGATGTTCGCGTACCACGGGTCCGGGACCTGCGAGTGCTGGGCCGCGAGCTGCAGGGCCGACCCACCCGGGCCCCGAAACACGATCGGAACGGCGAACTGTCCGCCGGACATGTGACGCATCTTGGCCGCCGAGTTCACGATCGCGTCGTAGGCCAGCAGGGCGAAGTTCCAGGTCATGAACTCGACCACCGGCCGGAGTCCACCCATGGCCGCGCCCACGCCGAGACCGGCGAAACCGTTCTCGGCGATCGGCGTGTCCCGCACCCGCATCTCCCCGAACTCGTCCAGAAGTCCCTTCGAGACCTTGTAGGCGCCGTCGTATTCCCCGACCTCCTCGCCCATGATGAACACGCTGTCATCGCGCTTCATCTCTTCGCGAAGGGCCCGGTTGAGGGCCTCGCGATACGTGATCACCGCCATGCGTCCCTCCGCAGCAAGCCGCCCCGGAACTCATCGGCGTACACGTGAGCGTAGATCTCGTCCCGGCCGGGGACGGGGCTGTTCTCCGCGAACTCGGCCGCCCGCTCGACCTCGTCGATCACCTCCCGATCCAGCTCCTTGTACTGCTCATCCGTGAGCAGACCCGCTTCCTCCATGCGCTCCGCGAGGCTGTTGATGGGATCGTTGTCCCTTTCCGCCTGCACTTCCTCGCGGGACCGGTAGGTGCCGTGCGCCGGATCGGACATCGAGTGACCGAAGAACCGGTACGTGCGGGCCTCGATGAAGGTGGGTCGCGACGTCTCGCGCGCCCGTTCCACGGCGCGCATCGTCGCATCGTATACGGCGAGGACGTCCATCCCGTCCACCTGCTCGGCCTTCTTCCCCTGGTACGCGCACGCCCGCGTGAACAACTCGTCCACGGCCGCCACCCGGTCGATGTCGGTTCCCATGCCGTAGGAGTTGTTCTCGACCACGTAGACGACCGGAAGCTCCCACTTGGCCACCATGTTGAAGGCCTCGTGGAACGGTCCGCCGTTCACCACCGAGTCGCCGAAGAAGCAGAGCACCACCTGGTCGCCGCCCCGGTACTTGATCGCGTAGCCGACCCCGGCCGCGAGGGGCAGGTGCGTGCCCACGATGCCGTGCCCCCCCATGAAGTTGACGTCCCGATCGAAGATGTGCATCGAGCCGCCGGCGCCGCGCGAGGCGCCGCCGATCTTCCCGAACAGCTCCGCCATCACGGCGTCGGAGCTCACGCCCCGCACCAGGGCCTGCGCGTGGTCCCGGTACGCGGTGAACACGTAGTCATCCTCG
>NZ_JBZQEK010000143.1:0-20927 GCF_058719085.1 Candidatus Benthicola sp. | reverse complement strand
CTGGTCCACCAGGGTGGTCTTTCCGTGGTCCACGTGGGCGATGATGGCGATGTTCCGTATGGAGTCCAAAGAGTCCGATTCCCGTCGATTGTGAAGGTCGAAAAACGCCTCGCGGGGAGCCGGCTCGCACCTCGCGACCGCCCGCTTACCCATCGGTTTCTGGAAAGTTCGCGAACGAGGCCCGGGGGCCGTTGCTGTCTCTCCGAGGGCCGGGGTAGTTTGGCTATCCGGACCGCGCAGCACCACCTCCACGGATGGATGGACGATGATCAGCGACAGGCCGACCCGGCTCTACTCGTCACGCGGGATTGCCGTCACCTCGGCGTGCGCCGGCCTGCTGGCGCTCGCGGCGTGCGGCATCCCATCGGCGATGGGCGAGGCCAACTCACTGATCGTGGTGGCCGACGACGCCGTGTGGGCCGAGGTGGAGTCGGAGACGTACGCGGCGCTCGAGCGCACGGTCTACACGACGCGCGACGAGAAGATCTTCAACGTGACGCAAACCTCGCCCGATTCTCCGGAGATCGATGAGCTTCTCCTGTGGCGGCAGGTGCTCGTGTTCGGCGGGCCGGACGATGAACGGGTTCGGCGGGTGCTGGATCGCGCGGGGATCGAGACCGCGGATCCCGGCGACATCGTACAGGCCCAGAACGTGTGGGCGCGCGGGCAGCTCGCGACGGCGATCGTGCTGGAGCCGGGACGGGAGGCGGATTCGTGGAGATCGACGCTCCCGGCCCTCTCCGACCTCCTGGAGCGGCAGTTCAGGGACTACGTGCTGACCCGGATGTTCGTGAGCGGGGTGGACACGGCCACGGCCGAGTTCCTGCGATCCAGGATGGGCTTCACCCTCGAGATCCCGCACGTGTACCAGCGCGTGGAGCGAGAGGGCGACATCGTGCTCATCCGCAACGACAACCCGGACCCGAGCGAGCTGATCCGCTCGATACTCATTCAGCGGGTCGCGGCGGTCGATTCGCTCTACCCGGCCATGGTGTACGAGTGGCGCGCCTCGATCGATGACACGCAGTACAACGTTCCGCAGGACTTCGACGTGATTCCGGGCACGTCGAGGCGATTCGACCTGAACGGATCGGAGGCCGTGGAGGCCCGGGGCATCTGGAAGGACCGGGCGGCGTATCCGGCGGCAGGCCCTTTCCTGGGCCGGGCGGTCCGCTGCGACGACGAAATGATCTTCTTCGACGCCTGGCTGTATTCCCCGAACCCTCGCCGGAGCAAGTACGAATACATGACGCAGCTGGAGGAGATTCTGGACTCCTTCGAATGCGTGCGCTGACCGCAACGACTCGAACACCGGAAGAGAGCGCCCCGATTCACTGATGTCTTTCGTCCATCTGCACTGCCACAGCGAGTACTCGCTCCTGGATGGAGCCAACCGGATCGACGACCTCGTCGACCGGGCCCTCGGCCTCGGAATGCCGGCCCTCGCCGTCACCGACCACGGAAACCTGCACGGAGCCTGGGAATTCCAGGAGAAGGCCAACCGGAAGGGACTGAAGCCGATCATCGGCTTCGAAGCCTACGTCTCCTATGGCGATCGACGTCAGAAGGAACGCCCGAAGGACGCGCCGGCCGAGTACGCGCACCTCGTCCTCCTGGCCCGTGACCTCACCGGCTACCGAAACCTCGTGCGCCTCACGTCGCGCGGGTATACGGAGGGGTTCTACCGGAAGCCGAGGATCGACCACGAGATCCTCGCTGAACACAGCGACGGCGTGATCGTGCTCTCCGCCTGCCTGTCGGGCGAGGTGGCGAAGAACCTGCAGCTCGGCCGGTACGACAGGGCCCGCGAGGCGGCGGAGTTCTATGCCCGCACCTTCCCCGATCGATACTACCTCGAGGTCCAGAACCACGGCATCGACGACGAAGCCAAGGTCGCCTCGGGGGTGTTCCAGCTCGCCGACGAGCTCGGGCTCCCGGTGGTGGTCACGAACGACGCCCATTACCTGCGCCGCGAGGACGCCGACGTGCACGACACGCTCCTCTGCATCGGCACGGGCGTCCTGAAGAGCGACACCGACCGGCTGACGTTCGAGGGGGAGGAGGCGTACTTCAAGTCGGCCGAGGAGATGGCGGAGCTGTTCCCGGACCGGCCGGAGCTGCTCTCGAACACGCTGGAGATCGCCGAGGGCTGCGGCATACGGTTCGAGAAGAAGCACCACCTTCCGGGATTCCCGGTCCCGGCCGGGTTCGAGGACGACATGGCGCACCTCCGCCACCTGGCGGAAGAGGGGGCCCGCGAGCGATACGGAGACCCGCTTCCGGAGGAAGTCCGGGAGCGACTGCACTACGAGCTCGACGTGATCGCGAAGACCGGGTATTCGGGCTACTTCCTCATCACGTGGGACTTCTGCCGGGCGGCGAGGGAGCTCGACATCCCGGTGGGGCCGGGACGCGGGTCGGCGGCGGGATCGATCGTCGCCTACGCACTCAGAATCACCGACGTCGATCCTCTCGAGTTCGACCTCCTGTTCGAGCGTTTCTTGAACCCGGAACGGGTGTCGATGCCCGACATCGACATCGATTTCTGTTACGAGCGCCGCAGCCGGATCATCGATTACGTCCGGGATAAGTACGGGTCCGACTCCGTGGGTCAGATCATCACCTTCGGAACGATGCAGGCGCGGGCAGCGGTTCGGGATGTGGGGCGGGTTCTCGAGTTCACGCCGGCCGAGACGGACAAGCTGGCGAAGCTGATTCCGAACACCCCCGGGTTCTCGCTCTCGATCGGCGAGGCCGTGGAGAAGGTCAAGGAGCTGAAGGACGCCTACCAGGGCGATCCGCGCGCCCACCAGCTTCTCGACTACGGGATGGCCATCGAGGGGCTCTCCCGACACGCCTCCGTTCACGCCGCGGGCGTGGTGATCGCGCCCGGTCCGCTCGACGAGTACGTGCCGGTCTGCCGGGACACTAAGAACGGCGACCAGGTCATCACGCAGTTCGACATGGTGGCGCTCGAGAAGGCCGGCATGCTGAAGATGGACTTCCTCGGCCTCCGGACGCTCACGGTGATTCACGACGCTCTCGGGGCCATCCGGCGTCGGCACGGCGTGGAGATCGACTGGGACGAGATCGGTCTCGCCGACCCCGAGGTCTACCAGATGCTCGCCTCGGGAGGCACCCAGGGGGTGTTCCAGTTCGAATCGTCGCTCGCCACCGAGAAGTTGCGCGCGATGCGGTGCGACCGGTTCGACGACCTCATCGCGGTGAACGCGCTGATCCGCCCGGGGCCGCTCGACACCGGGATGACCGACGTGTTCATCAAGCGGAAGCGGGGCTTCGAGCCGGTCGAGTATCCGGTTCCCGAGCTCGCCGAGGTGCTGGACACGACGTACGGCGTCATCACCTATCAGGAGCAGGTGATGCGGGTGGCGAACGTGCTGGCCGGCTTCTCCCTCGCCGAGGCGGACGTGCTTCGGAAGGCCGTGGGCAAGAAGGACGCGGAGCTCACCGAGAAGGTGCTGGCCGACTTCCAGCGCCGGGCGGCCGAGCGCGGCACTCCGGCGAGGAAGGCGGAAGAGATCGCCGACCTGATTCGAACCTTCGGCCGCTACGGCTTCAACAAGGCCCACTCGGTCGCGTACGCGCTCATCTCGTACCGGACGGCCTGGCTCCGCAGGCACTACCCGGCCGAGTTCATGGCCGCGCTCCTCAGCTCGATCATCGACAACACCGACAAGGTCGTGCAGTACATCACGACCGCCCGGTCGATGGGGCTCGAGGTCCTGCCGCCCAGCGTCACCGAGTCCCGTTACAAGTTCACGGTGGTCGACGACCGGCGCATCCGCTTCGGACTCGGGGCGATCAAGGGGGTGGGCGAGTCCGCGATCCGCTCCATCATCGAGGCGCGTGAAGACAGCCCGTTCGAGTCCCTGTTCGACTTCTGCCAGCGGATCGACCTGAGGCTCAACAACAAGCGGGTGCTCGAATGCCTGATCGCTTCGGGAGCGCTCGACGAGTTCGGCGAGCGTGGGGCGATGAAGGCGGGGCTGGAGACGGTCCTCTCCGAGGCGCAGCTGCGGCAACGGGAACAGGACACGGGGCAGGAGTCCCTGTTCGGCTCCTCCGACTCGGTTGAGCGACCGGAGCCCCGGCTCCCCGCCGTCGCTCCGCTCACCGAGGCGGAGCGGCTGAAAGATGAGAAGGCGGTCCTCGGCTTCTACATCTCGGGCCACCCGCTGGAGAGATTCCGCGACCTGGTCGAAATGTTCGCCCTCGAAGCGAACACGTCGATGATCCCGAACCTGAGGGACCGCCGGGTGGAGCTCGCCTGTGTCGTCACTTCGATGAACGTGAATGTGAGTCGGAACAGTGGGAAGGAGTACTGTCGCCTCACCGTCGAGGACTTCCATGGCACGGCGATGGCGATGGTGTTCGGGGACGTCTGGCAGGAAACGAGAGAGGTGTTCGCGGAGGACACGCCCGTTCTGATCGAAGGCCAGGTATCCGCAAACTCGCGGGACGAAGACAATCCCCCCATCTTTGTGGATTCGGTGCGGCGGCTCAAAGGCCTGGACGCCTCGGGTGCGGTCGGCGTGTGCATCGAGCTCCGTGAGGGAGACGAGGCGCACCCGGGCGAGTTCGAGAACGTCCGAAAGGTGCTGTCTACCTCTCCCGGAGAGGGGCCGCTCTACCTGAAGTGGCGCCCTGAAGGCAACGGCGTCGAGCCGCCGGTCCTGGCGTCGCGCTCGCTCCGGGTGACGCCGTCGGCGGCACTGCTGGCAGACCTCAGGGCGTTGCTGGGCGAAGAACGGGTTCACCTGATCCGCGGATAGCTGTGCGATGACCAACGAAGAGAACGAGAGTCTCTCGGACATGAAGCGGCACCTCGACGAGCTTCGAGACCTCGCTGCCGAGCGAGGCATCGACGTCTCCGGCGAGATGCGTGAGCTGCAGAAGAGGATCGAGGCCGAGCCGGTCGAGCCGACGCGGTACGATCGGGTGCAGCTGGCCCGCCACCAGGAACGGCCATTCACGCTCGACTACATCGAGATGATGTGCGACGACTTCGTGGAGCTTCACGGAGACCGACGCTTCCGCGATGACCCCGCCATCGTCGGCGGGTGGGCCACGCTCGACGGACGCTCCGTCATGGTCATCGGCCATCAGAAGGGCCGTGACATGAAGGAGAACCTGCACCGCAACTTCGGCTCTCCGCACCCGGAGGGTTATCGCAAGGCCGAACGGCTGATGAAGATGGCCGAGAAGTTCGGCCGGCCGGTGATCACCTTCGTGGACACGCAGGGCGCCTACCCGGGTATCGGCGCCGAGGAGAGGGGCCAGGCGGAAGCCATCGCTCGAAACCTGTACGTGATGGCGGGGCTCGAAGTGCCGATCGTGGCGTGCATCATCGGTGAGGGCGGGAGTGGAGGCGCGCTCGGCATCGCGGTGGCGGACCGGGTTCTCATGATGGAGAACGCGATCTATTCCGTGATCTCCCCCGAGGGCTGTGCCGCCATCCTGTGGCGAAGCCGGGAGAAGGCCGAGGACGCGGCCGAAGCCCTGAAGCTCACGGCCTCCGATCTGGCCGACTCGGGCATCGTGGACGACCTCGTCGAAGAGCCTGGCGGCGGTGCCCACCTGGATCCCGAGAGGGCAGCCGCCAACCTGCGCGCGGCCATCCTGAGGCAGCTCTCCGACCTGGAGGGCCTGGGCCCGGAGGATCTGGTCCGGCACCGCCGGGAGAAGTACTACGCCATGGGCGCCTGGGAGGAGTCGACCCCGGATGGCGGATGAGCGCGAGCGAAGCCGATCCGACCGCGGCCGACGCGGCGGCGATCGGCGCCGGGGCGCTCCGCGACCCGTGGGAAACCGTAAGGAGCCAGGCCGCCCGAAACGCTCGGCACGCGCTCCGCAGCCGATCTCGGCCGGGACGACCGCGGCCGGTGGCCGCGTCTTCCAGATCGTGCAGGTGATGTTCCGGGGCGTTCGATCCGACTTCTACAGCTATCGCGGCGACGTGCCCCTCGAGGAAGACGAGTTCGTCATCGTGGAGGCCGACCGGGGCCAGGATCTGGGCTGGGTTCGCAGGTCGGTGGATGGCGAGACGCACAGCTGCGAGGGCGGCTGCGATCACGCGCACCACGGCCCCGTGATCCCTCCCTCCCGCAAGGTGCTGCGGCGAGCGTCCCCGGCCGATGTCGAGCGGAGACTCAGGCTGGATGAGAGCGAGCCGGAGGTACGGTCCCGAACGCGGGCGATGGTGCAGCGCCACGGCTTGAAGATGAAGGTGAGCGAGGCCGAGTGGCAGTGGGACCGAAACAAGCTGACCGTCTATTTCACCGCCGACAAGCGGGTCGATTTCCGGGCCCTCGTCAAGGAGATGGCCCGTACCTTCAAGACCCGCATCGAGCTTCGGCAGATCGGCGTCCGGGACGAAGCGAAGCGTCTCGGGGGGATCGGTCGGTGCGGCCGCGAGCTTTGCTGCCGGCTGTGGCTCCCCGAGATCGAGCCCGTCACCCTTCAGCTGGCCAAGGACCAGGGCCTGTCGCTCAATCCCGCCCAGATCTCGGGCGCATGCGGCCGGCTCATGAGCTGCCTGAGGTACGAGCACGACCTGTACGTGCAGGCCCGGAAGCGCTTCCCGAAGGTGGGCAAGAGGCTCGAGACGAGTCGGGGCAAGGAGGAAGTCACCGGTTGGGACCTGTTCCGCGAGACCATCACCCTGCGGGGTGGCGACGGCGAGGTCCGCACCGTGGCACTCCAGGAGTTGAAGGCGGAGACCGGCCGGGCGCGACGGGGTCGCGGACGCGGACGCTCAGCCTCCGACGCGTCTGGCTGATCACAACCCAATCCAACCAGCGAGGCTCTCCTTCGTGTCGCGCTATTATCTGACGACGGCGATCGACTATTCCAACGGCGACCCGCACATCGGCCACGCCTACGAAAAGGTGGGAGCCGATGTGATCGCGCGCTTCCGAAGGCGGATCGGCGACGATGTCCATTTCGTCATCGGGATGGACGAGCACGGCCAGAAGGTCGCGCAGGAAGCATCGGCCGTCGGACGTTCGCCGCAGGAGCTCGTGGACGAGCTCGCGGCCCGCTTCGAAGAGGCGTGGAAGCGCCTGCACGTTTCGCACGACGACTTCATCCGGACTACGGAGCCGCGTCACGAGCATGCGGTACAGGCTCTCGTCCGCCGGATTCGCGAGGCAGGCGACCTGTATCGCGACCGGTACGAAGGGTATTACTGCACCGGGTGCGAGGCGTTCAAGCGGGAAGCGGAACTGGAGGACGGGCGCTGTCCGATCCACCCGTCACGGGAGATCGCCTGGACGGATGAGGAGAACTGGTTCTTCCGTCTCTCGGAGTACCGCGATCGGCTGATCGATCACATCGAGGCCCACCCCGAGTTCATTCAGCCGGAAAGCCGCCGGAACGAAATCCTCCGCCTCCTCGAGGGAGGCCTGGAGGACATCTCGGCCTCGCGGTCGCGTGTGCCCTGGGGCGTCCCCTTCCCCGATGACGAGGAAGGCCACACGGTCTACGTCTGGTTCGACGCGCTTCCGAACTACATCTCGGCCGTTGGATACCCGGACGATTCGTTCGACCGCTGGTGGCCCGCCGATCTGCACGTCATTGGCAAGGACATCACGAGATTCCACTGCGTAATCTGGCCCGCCATGCTGATGTCAGCCGGCATCGAGCTTCCCGGGACCGTGTGGGGACACGGGTTCGTGAAGATCGGAGGAGGCAAGCTGTCGAAGTCCGAGGCGGCGCTCCTCGACCTCGGGCAGCTGATCGACCGGCATGGACCGGATGCGTTCCGTTACTTCCTGATGCGCGAGATTCCCTGGGACCGGGACCGGGACTTCCCCTCGGTGGAGGCGTTTCTTCAGGGCTTCGATGAACGCTACAACTCCGACCTGGCCAACGACCTCGGCAACCTGCTGAACCGGACCACCACGATGGCCCGGAAATACAGGGACGGCGCTGTTCACAGGACCGGGTCGGCCACCGGCCTGGATCGGGCGATCGACGAGGCCGTGGCGGAATACGAGTCTGCGATGCGCGCGCACCGGCTCCACGAAGGTCTCGACGCGGCCATGTCGATCGTGCGCGCCGCGAACGGTTTCATCGACGCAGAGCAGCCCTGGAAGCTCGCGCGGGAGCCGGACCGGGCGGATCACCTCGATGAAGTGCTCGGAGCGCTCCTCCGGGCCCTTGCCACGATCGCCGTCGCTCTCGAACCGTTCATTCCGGTCAAGGCCGCGGAGATCTGGCATCGCCTCGGGGGCGAAGACATTCCGTCTCTCGAAGGCCTCGCGGACCGGGTTCCGGCCGTTCTTCCCGCCCCCGTCGACTCCGTTCTGTTCCCGCGAACGGACCGGTAAGACACGACGCGGGGGGCCACCCGCGCTTGACACCCCTTCCCGGGCCCGCGTAGTCTCTCCGTGTCCCGCTCGGGTCCGCCTGTTCGTCGGAACCGACGCCAAACCATCATAACGTACGCCGTGCGGTCGATTCGACGTGCGGGTGCGCTTTCGTGCATCGAGGCGCGCGTCTTGCTCATCAGGGCGCGGCGGCGGGGATTACGGGCGGGATGGACCGGTGCGGCCGGTCGATCGGAAACAGATAGCAGGATACGGAAAAATATGTCGTCACACGGGTCAGCCGGCGGGGGACAGGAGCGTCCTTCCCACTGGACGGTCCAGGTCATGCCGGACGGGGGAGGTCGCATACGTACGTTGCGAATCTCCCGTCGGGTCATGCGCCTGGCCACGGCGACCGTCATCACGTTCGGGCTGGTGATCGTCAGCTTCCTGGTCAGTCTCGGGTTGGACGCGGCGCGGGAAGCCGAGCTGGTGCGTCTGAAGATCGAGAACCGGCACCTGGCAGCCAACCTGGACAGGGTCGAAGAACAGGTGGGCTCGCTCGCCAGCACCGTGGACCAGCTCTCGGAGCAGGAGCAGAAATTCCGGCTGCTGGCCGGCCTCCCCGCACTCGATGCGGAGGTACGGGCAGTCGGCGTCGGCGGTCCTCTGCCGAAGGCGTCGGAGAGGGAGGAGTTCTTCGAGACCTCTCCCGAAGTGGCCGAACGGACCTACGCCACGGCGTACGACGCCGAGCAGCTCCTGCGCAGGCTGGATCTTCTCGGCAGCTCGATCGAGGAAGCCATGGACTCCGTCGAGCTGCACCGCGAGATCTTCCTCGCGCGCCCGTCGATTCGTCCGGTCCAGGCGGAGGAGTCGTGGATCAGCTCGAGCTTCAGCCGCAGCCGCATGCACCCGGTGCTCCAGTACAATCGCCCGCACCCGGGGATCGACATCTCGGCCCTGGCCGGCACGCCGATCCTGGCCACCGCGTCGGGAACGGTCACCTACGCCGGAACGCGAGCCGGCTACGGCAAGACGGTCGAGATCGATCATGGCTTCGGGTACAAGACGCGGTACGCGCACGCCGGTAGCATCCAGGTCAGGCGCGGCCAGCGCGTGAAGCGGGGCGACATGCTCGGCGAAGTGGGTAAGACGGGCCTCGCCACCGCACCCCATCTGCATTACGAGGTGCTGATCGAGGGTCGACAGGTCAACCCGAGACAGTATCTGCTGGACGACATCGTCTACGAGTGAACCGCTTCCCGCGGTCACCGCGAGGTTTGGCCCGGCACCGACAGGGGGTCTTCGACAGAAGGCCCCCTTCGTCGTTCCCGGTGCATGTTTCCCGGCTCGGAGGTTTGAAAATCGCGGGGGCGCCCGGTAGATTTGCCGCTCGCGTAGCCAGATTCACCGCTCATCCAACGTGGAGTCTACGGATGCGAGGCAATCGATCTTTCTCTCTGGTCGTCGGCGCCGCTCTGCTGTTGAGCGCGTGCGGGGGGTCGGATGTGACCGTCCAGGTCCTCGCCGAGGGGGCGGACGGGCCGATGCCGCAGGCAAATCTCGAAGTCTTCTTCTATCCGTTCGACCGGGACTCGCTCTTCGACGCACTCGACGCGATGGCCGAGACGCCGAAGCCTGAGGTTTCGGAGGACATGCTGGCCACATTCGCCGAGATCGGCGCGCTCCAGGAAGAGTGGCGCGACAAGGAGGCCGAGTGGTCGGAGGCCCGCGACCGGATGCAGACGCTGTCCGAAGAGATGCAGGCGATGCCCGCGCGTGCCCGGGGCACCCGCGAGTACATGGCGCGGTACGAGGAGTTCGAAGAGCTCGAAGGAGTCGAGCAGCGCCTGGACCGTGAGAAGCAGGCCCTGTTCGACGAGTTCACGGCCTTGCAGGACTCGGTCACCGCTCGTGTGGACTCCTTCAAAGCCGTGCGCGACACGTGGGAGGACGAGACCTACACCGAGTACTTCGATCTCGAGGAGTCGATCCTGGCGGAGCTCGGAAAGCAGGTGTTTGCCGACACCACCAACGCGGACGGCTACGTCACGCAGTCGCTCCCTTCGGGTGACTGGTGGGTCAACACCCGGATTCGGGTGCCGATCGGCGAGTACGTGTGGAACCTCAAGATCGACCCGTCACAGGTGGATACGCTTTACCTCGACACGTCGAACGGCGAGGAACGCGTCCGGCTCTGATCTCGCCCGGTCGTCGGCCGCGGACGCACGGGGTCAAACCCGCCGTCCGCGCGCCGGCGGATCGGCCGGCGTGCGTCGGGCCCGGCCCGGTCGGAGACTCTCTTCCACACCCGGCGCATGAAGGGCCCCATGAACACCTCGACTGACCCCGAGACCGGCCTCTCCTTCGAAGTCGACCGGGACCACGTGGGCTGGATCACCTTCGATCGTCCCGATTCGGCGGTCAACGTGCTCACGCCCGAGCTCATGCAGCATCTCGACTCCCTCCTGTCCCAGCTCGAGTCCCGCATCGCCAACGGGCAGATTCTGGCCGTGGTGCTGCGTAGCGGTAAGGAAGGCTCGTTCATCGCCGGCGCGGACGTCGCGGCGATCGCCGCCCTCGGCAGCTCGGAGGAGGCCCGGGCGGCCAGCGCCGAAGGTCAGAGGATCTTTCGACGCATCGAACGCCTGCGCGTTCCGACCATCGCCGCGATCGACGGGGCCTGCATGGGGGGCGGCACCGAGCTCGTCCTGCACTGCGACTACCGGGTCGCGTCCGACCGTGGAACGACTGCGATCGGACTTCCCGAGGTGCGCCTCGGGATCCTCCCGGGGTTCGGCGGAACCGTCAAGCTGCCGGACACGGTGGGCCTGCAGAACGCACTCCATCTCATCCTCTCCGGCAAGCCCGCGAGGTCGGCCCGCGCACGGCGCATCGGCCTCGTCGACCGCGTCGTCCCGACCGCCCGGTTCGAGGCGGCGGTCGGCGAATTCGTGCGCGAGGTCCTGGAAGATCGTGTGGAGAGGGCGGAGCCCCGACTCGGTCTGGCGCAGCGCTTGCTCGAGCGCACGGGACTCGGAAGACGGATCCTCTTCGGAGCGGCTCGCAAGCGAGCCCGGGCCGAGGCAGGAACGTTCTATCCCGCTCCGTTCAAGGCGATCGACGTGCTCGCCGAGCAGGGGCAGCTGAAGCCGGACGAGGCCTACAGGCGGGAGGCCGAGGCGCTCGGCACGCTCGCGGTCACTCCGGTGTCCCGGAACCTGGTTCGGGTATTCCAGCTTTCGCAGGCGGCCCGGAGGACGCTGCCGCCCGAGGCGGCGGAGCAGGGCCGTCCGGTTCACCGTCTGGGAGTGATCGGAGCGGGGGCGATGGGCGCGGCGATCGCCGAGCTGGCGGCCGCCCGGGATGTTCCCGTGGTGCTCAAGGACATCGATCGTGAAGCGCTCGATTCGGGCCTGAAGCACGCGGCCGAGCTTCTGCGGAAGGCAGCCGGCGCGGGGGTGTTCAGCGAAGAAGAAGCCTCGCTGAAGTTCGCCTTGATCACCGGCACCCTCGAGTACTCGGAGCTCGATGACGTCTCTCTCGTCATCGAAGCCGTGGTCGAGCGCCTGGCCGTCAAGCAGCAGGTGTTTCGCGAGGTGGAGGCGGTGGCCCCCGGGGCGGTCCTCGCGACCAACACGTCGTCTCTGTCCGTGGACTCGATGGCCGACGGTCTCGACCGACCGGGGTCGGTCGTCGGACTTCACTTCTTCAACCCGGTGCACAAGATGCCGCTGGTGGAGGTCATCTCCGGCCCCCGCACCCACCCCGATGCGCTGGCCACGGCCTTCGATTTCGTCCTTGCGCTCGGCAAGACGCCGGTGCGGGTGGCCGATCGACCGGGCTTCCTGGTGAATCGGCTGCTCGCCCCGTACCTGAACGAAGCGGGGATCCTGGTGCAGGAAGGACAGGCCATCCGGGCGGTGGACGAGGCGCTCGAGGCCTTCGGGATGCCCATGGGCCCGCTGCGGCTCCTGGATGAGATCGGCCTCGACGTGGCCCGACACGCGAGCCGTGAGCTGGCGGCCGCCTTCGGCGAGCGGGTGCGGCCCTCGGGCGTCCTGGATCGGATGATCGAGGACGCCCGGCTGGGGAAGAAGAACGGCATGGGCTTCTACCGGTATCCGAAGGGCAAGGCACCGGTTCCCGACCGCGGTGTCGAGGCGCTTCTGGCCGAAACGTCCGGAGCGGCGGAAGGCGGGCGAGGCCGTCCCCTCACGGCGGATGAGATTCGCCACCGGGTCCTGTACCCGATGGTGAACGAAGCCGCCCGGGCGCTCGAGGAACGGGTCGTGGAGGGTCCCGACCCGGTGGACCTGGCCATGGTCATGGGCACGGGCTTCCCCCCGTTCAGGGGCGGCCTGCTGCGCTGGGCGGACCGGGAAGGCCTCGAGTCGATTCACGCGACGCTCGTCGGGTATGCCGGCGAGCTCGGGAGCCGCTTCACCCCGGCGCCGCTGCTGGAGCGCATGGTGAAACAGAACCGGACGTTTACCGATCCTCACTAGACGACTGATCGACCGGAGGAGCCGGACGCGAGGCGTGCCGAAGCGAGGAGATGCCGGCACGCCCACCGTGGCCATCGTCTACAGGCGCCCTCCCGACGATGTCAGCCATTTCTCGCAGGAGCTGCTGCATGACGGCGTCAGCTGCAAGATCACGCTCCTGGTGCTGGAGCCGGGTGACGATCCGCTCCCGGTAGGCGAAACGGCGGTTCCGCCCGGCGGCGCGATCCTGTGGTTCCTGTTTCCAGGTCGGTCCTACGAGGTCGGCGCCGTGTACGACGCGAACGCCACGCTCCTCGGCTACTACACGAATTTCGTCGAGCCGCCGGCGCCCGAGACGGCCGTCTGGCACCTGACGGATCATTTTCTGGACGTGTGGCAGCCGGCGGAGGGTCCCCCGCGCCTGCTGGACGAAGAGGAGCTCACGGAAGCCGCCGAGCGTGGGTGGATCCGGTCCGAAGACGTGGCGCGCACGCGGGCGGAGGCGGCCGCCGTGCTCTGGGCCGCCCGGGTGGACCACTGGCCACCCGGGGTGGTACTCAGGAACCCGCTGGAAGCCGTCCCCTCTCTGCGGTTCCGCCGCGACGAGCCGGGGACCTTCTTCGCGAACCTCATCGTCGGCCGCCTCATCGCATTCGGCATCTACACGCTCGGGGCGATCTCCGTCACGGCGGTGGCCTTCGCCGCTTTCACCGATGCCCTCCAGCCGGGAACCGGCCTCACCCCGTCCCGGGTGATCTGGTGGGTTACGGTAGCGGTCGAGACTCTGGCGCTGCTCGGTCTCGCGCTGGCGGGAAAGTTACCCGCCACGAGGCGGACGCGGCCGGAGGAGGCGCTGAGCGAGCGACTGCTCTTCTTTGGAACGCTGGTGGCGGGCGCGGCCGTGATGCTCTATCCGGACGGACAATTGTGGCGCGCGGCGCTCGCCGGACTGTACACGACGCTCGGCGTGTTCCTGGCCATCTTCGGGGTGTGCCGGGCCGTCTTCGATCGCCGGTTTCCCTTGCTCGCGGTGACCGGGATCGGCGTGTGCATCGTGGCCCTTCTCGTGCTGCTCCTGTAGCCATCCGAACCGGGGTGAACGTCCGGCCGGAAGCTAGATCGGCCGCGTGCGCCCCCGGGGGACGGCGATGAGATCCCCCTCGACCCGGGACCCCGGCCGCGTCGACTCGGCTCCGGCGGCCACGGTCTCCCCCGGCTCGATGAAGTTGTAGCGGTCCACGATGCCTCGGTGGATCCGGGCGCCGGCCCCGACGCGGCAGTGGTCCATCACGATCGAGTCCACGATCTCCGCCCCCTCCTCGATCCGGGTGTCCCGACCGATCACCGACCGCACGATCCGGCCGCCCGATACGAGGCTCCCCACACCCAGCGAGCTGTCCTCGAGGGTGCCCGAGAGCACGCGCGGGCTTGCCCGGTGATACGCCTGGGAGTGGATCGGCCACAGCCGGTTGTTCAGGTCGAAACGAGGCCGTGGTCCCAGAAGGTCCATGTGGGCCGACCAGTAGGTCTGCAGCGTCCCGACGTCCCGCCAGTAGGCCTTCTCCTCGTACGCCTTGAGACCCGGCACCTCGTTGCGGTGAAAGTCGTAGGCCGCCACACGATACTCCGGGTCTTCGACCATCAGGGGAAGAATGGTCTTTCCGAAGTCGGGCTCGAGACCCTCGTCGGCCACCCGGCGGAGGACGTTGACGAGCGCCCCGGGCTCGAAGATGTAGTTCCCCATCGACGAGTACGACCAGCCAGGTCGTTCCGGCATCTCGGGCGGCTGCGCCGGCTTCTCCTTCCACTGGATGACGGTGTCGTCCGCCGCAACCTCCGCGATCCCGAATCCCGAGGCTTCCGACACGGGCACGGGCAGCATTGCGACCGTAAGGTCGGCCTTCTTCTTCCGGTGAAACCGGATCATGTGGCCCACGTGCATCCGGTAGACGTGGTCGGCGCCGAAGACGGCGATCAGATCGGGACGATAATCGTAGATGAGGTTGAAGTTCTGGTACACCGCGTCCGCGGTCCCGCGGTACCACATCTTCCCGACCCGCATCTGGGGAGGCACCACGGTGAGGAAGTCGTCCGGGTGCGGCGTACTCAGCCGCCATCCTTCCCGGAGGTGGTGAATCAGGGACTGGGAGCGGTACTGGACGAGCACGAAGTTCGAGTAGATGCCGGAGTTGAGCAGGTTCGACAGCACGAAGTCGACGATCCGGTAGCTGCCTCCGAAGGGGACCGCCGGCTTGCTGCGCTCCTCCGTGAGAGGAAGGAGCCGCGTCCCCTCGCCGCCCGCCATCACGAGCCCGAGCACCCTCAGATCGCTTCTCATCCTCCGCCCCCCGTCGCTCGCTCGATCGTACTCTCGTACAGGCGCTCGTACGCCGCCCCGCTTCGTCGCCACGAGAAGTCACGCTCCATCCCGGCCCGCCGAACCGCGGCCAGGTCCTCCGGACGCGCGTACAGCTCACAGGCGAAGCCTACGGCCCATGCGAGCGCCGGCGCGTCGAAATGCTCGAACACCACGCCCGTCGCCTCGCCCGCCGCAAGCGCTTCCGGCGAAGCGTGCGTGACCGTGTCCGCGAGCCCCCCCACCCGGTGTACGATCGGAGGCGTCCCGTAGCGCTGGCTGATCATCTGGTTCAGGCCGCAGGGCTCGAACTCCGAGGGCATGAGGAAGAAGTCGGCGCCGGCCTCGATCCGGTGCGCGAGCCCCTCGGAGAAGTCGAGGATCGCAGAGACGTTGGCGTGTCGTTCCGCCAGCTGGGCGACGAATCGTTCGTACCGCGGCTCCCCGGTCCCCAGAAACACGAACTGTGCCTCGCGGCTGACGAGCTCGTCGCCGAGGATCTCGATGAGCGACAGCCCCTTCTGTCCCACGAGCCTCGAGATCATGCCGAACAGGGGCACGGCGGGATCGACCTCCAGGCCGATCTCGGCCTGCAGCGACGCCTTGCACGAGCTCTTCCCCACGAGATCGTCGATGTCGTACGGATGGGGGATCAGAGGGTCGGCGGCCGGATTCCACAGGCCGGTGTCGATCCCGTTCAGGATGCCCTCGACGGGTGGATCCAGGCTCGCGATCCAGGGGTCGAGGCCGAAGCCGAACCGGGGAGTGGCGATTTCCTCCGCGTACCCGGGACTGACCGTCGTCACGCGATCCGCCGTCAGCAGTCCACCCTTCAGAAGACCGATACCGTGTCCCTGGGCCAGCGCTTCGTGATCCGGAAGCCCGGCCTCGACGGCGGCCTCGAGAGGAAACCAGCCCTGGTAGGCGAGGTTGTGGATCGTGAGCACCGTCGCGGGAGCCGGCTCCGCTGCGAATGCATCTCCCTGGCGCACGAAGACCGGTGCGAGGGCGCCCTGCCAGTCGTGTGCGTGAACGAGATCGGGAAGCCACCCGAGCGCCCCGGTGGCCGCGAGGGCGGAACGAACCAGGGTCGCGAAGCGAAGCGCGTTGTCCGCGTAGTCGCCGGCCGCCGTTCCATAGATGCCGTCGCGGTCGAACAGTTCGGGGGCCTCGACCCACCATACCCGGAAGCCAGCAGGGGTCGGCTGCTCTACCACCCGGGTGGCAGGGGACCCTCCGGTCTCGGGAAGGGTGACCGCCCGGCCTGCTTCGAGATCGCCGTCCCGCTCCGAACCCCGATAGCGCGGCAGAGCGAGCACCACCTCATGGCCGTCACCGGCCAGCTGGGCGCAGAGCGCTCCGACGACATCGGCGAGACCGCCGGTCTTCACCCACGGAACGGCCTCGCTGGCGATGTGCAGAATCCTCAAGCCGGGCTCCCCCGTATCGATCTCGCAGGCCTTCGTCGCCATAATACCGGACGCCCGCCGTCAACGCGACGGACACCGACGCGTCGAAGTCGGGATGAACCGGTGACTACCGAACGGAAGGAAGACTTGAGCAAGCCACGGGACGGTCGCAATCGTCGAGATGTCCGCAGGGCCAGGCTCCGCTACGCAGCCGCTTTCGGCCTGTTCTTCGTCGTCCTCTGGCTCCTGTGGGGAACGTGGGTCGTCATGCCGCTGAAGCTTTTCGTGGTCCTCCTGCACGAGATCAGTCACGGCCTGATGGCGATCGCCACGGGAGGAGCGATCGACCGGATCGTTCTGACGGCGGACCTCGGCGGCACCTGCTACTGCGGGGGAGGCGATGCGTTCCTGACGCTCTCCGCCGGATACCTCGGGAGCCTGGTGTGGGGCGTTGCCCTCGTGCTCCTGGCTTCCCGCGCCGGGCGCCGGGCCCACTGGCTGACCGGGGCGATCGGCCTCTTCATCGCGGCCGTTGCGCTGCTCTACGTGCGGAACCTGTTCGGCATCGCGTTCGCGCTCGCCTTCGGCATCGGGCTGGTGGCCGCGGCGCGGTACCTGTCGCCGGCCGCGAACCGGAACATCCTGTGGGCGCTGGGACTGACGAGCTGTCTGTACGCGGTGCTGGACATCAAGTCCGACATCCTGGATCGGCCCGAGCTGCCATCGGACGCCCGCATGCTGGCGGACATGACGGGACTGCCCACCCTCTTCTGGGGAGTCGTCTGGATCGGCACGGCTTTGCTGGTCTGCTGGTGGTTGCTGCGACGGGTGTTCAGGTCGGCCTGACCCTCATCCGGGCGGGAAGGCGAGGAGCGGCGTGGCCGCCGATTTCGGGCCCGGGCCCCTTCACCTGGTTGCGGCCGGCCAGCTTGGCCTCGTACAGCCGGTTGTCCGCTCGCTCGAACAGGCGGGTGATCTCTTCTCCGTGCTCCGGCCAGGACGCCACCCCGACGCTGATCGTGACGTGCACTGTGCCGCGCTGACCGCCGATCCGGATCGCGTTCTTCGCGATCCCGTCTCGCAGCTGCTCGGCCATCGTCATGGCGTTGACCGAGTTCGTCTCGGGAAGCGCGATGACGAATTCCTCGCCACCGAGTCTGCCCGCGAAGTCCCCGGCGCGGATCCGGCTTCGCATGACCCGCCCGACGGACTGGAGAGCGGTGTCCCCGGCGGAATGTCCGTAGGTGTCGTTGAACTGCTTGAAGTAGTCGATGTCGATCGCCAGGATCGAGATCGGGCGGCCGTACCGTCTCGCACGGGCCACCTCTCCCTGCCATCGCTCCTCGAACGTGCGGCGGTTCATCAGACCGGTCAGCCAGTCGGCGGCCGACAGAATGTGCGGCGTCTGCATGCGGATGTTCACGACCGTACCCAGCGCCCCCGCCGCTGCCAGGATGACGATGCGGCCGATCTGAGAACCGAGCTCGACTCTTCCGTAATCCGCCACCGCATAGGAGGCATCCGTGACGTCCCACAGGGTCACGGCCGTCCACACGATGATGGCGTACTGGGCCACGGCCGCCACACCGGCCAGCGCGCAGGCCCGGTGGTCGAGGCGCATGGTGGTCGCCGCCAGAGCCAGGAAGTAGATCGGAAAGACCATCTGGCTGTTCACGGCCGCGATGGGATTGTCCGCGACGAGGAAAGCCACCAGGGCCGCACTGACCATCGTCACGTCGAGCAGGGTAGTCGAGAGCCCCATCCACCATGCGTAGTGGGCCCGGCGGATCCAGAGCAGGACCAGCAGGCTGAGCGGTACCGCGATCAGCCCTCCGGCCAGGTGAATCCGGGATTGGAGCAGATCCGGGTTCTGAACGTAGGAGAGCGCCGCCATCACGAGCAGAACGCCCGTCAGGCCGGCCCGGGCCCGGGCGATGATCAGCTCCCCCACGCCCCCCGTCTGAAGGAGGGATTCGTCGGGTGCGTCCACGAAGAGACGGCGCAAGACGCCCACGGCTCTCACGGCGGTTCTATGCCTTCCGCTCAGGGTCACGGGTACATTTCGACCCTGTCAGGGAGCAAGGGACGTGCCGATCGTGGGCTCAGGGGCGTGGTGCAGGCGCGTCGGGAGGCGAGAAGAAGGCCCCGGTGGGCCCCGGAAACACGACCGGACTCTCGAATCCGCTCTCGGACACGCTCGATACGCCGAAGAACCAGTTGTCGATCACGAGATTCCGGAGCGTGTACTCGCTCACATCACCCACGAACATCGAGTGTTCCCATTCGGGCCGCGTGGTGAGACGCCAGTATACGCGGTATCCCGCAAGATGTGGCGCAATGCCGGGATCTACGGGATCCCACGAGAGTGTCGTGCTCGGGGATACCGCGCCGCGAATTCGCACGCCGGACGGCGCCGGCGGCGCAAAGGCGAGCGAGGCCAGCGTCATCACGTTGAGCGAAGTCAGCCGCGCGGCATACTCGAAATCGACACCTTCGATCACATCTCCGTATCGGATTCCGTCTTCCTCCCGCACGTCCTGGTGCTGTCGGCGGTAGTTCTCGTGTGTTTCCATGATCCGCACCGCCGCGAAGCCGGCCTCGTTGAACGGCCGGTGGTGGCCGCCCCGCCCGAAGCGGTCCAGACGGTAGATCATCATCACGTCCAGGTCCGGCATGTACCGGTCCGCGATGCTCTTCACGTACCGGGCGAGGTTCCGCGACGGCGAATCGACTTCGCCCCCGGTGAACCGGCGTAGCCGGGCGTCGCGATCGGTCTCCACGGCCCGTGTGCCCTCCGAGAAGACGCGCGCAGAGGCATTGTCGACGACGCCGGTGATGCCTTCGACGTTGCCGATCATGTCGTTGTTCAGCACCCCGGACACCCGCCATCCGCGGGCCGCGGCGAGCTCGGCGAGGTGCCGGCCCCCGAACAGCCCCTGCTCCTCACCGGACAGCGCGGCGTACACGATCGACCCGGCGTGCCTCCGCCCGGTCAGCACGCGAGCCGCCTCGAGCATGCCAGCGACCCCCGAAGCGTTGTCGTTGGCACCCGGCGCGTCCGACTCCGCGTCGAGCGGATCCGAGGCTCTCGAATCGATGTCTCCGGTCATGACGACGTATCGATCGGGATCGTCGGCGCCTCTCTGGATCGCCACCACGTTGACGATCTCGACGGGCATCGGAATGCGATCCCCGCCCTCGACCCGGGTCCGCTGGTAGAAGACTTCGAGACATCCGCCGCAGGCGTCCGATATGCGGTCGAGCTCGTCCTTGATCCACCGGCGGGCCGCTCCGATCCCGCGCGTCGCGGAGACCGTGTCGGACAGCGTGTGACGGGTGCCGAAGGACACGAGTGTCCGGATGTCCGACTCGATCCGTTCCGCCGAGACGGCGTTTCCGAGCTCCCGCAGGATGGGTTGCTCCTGGGGCGGTGCCGGACCGGCGTACGGCGGTGAGGGAGGACTCTCCTGACCCCGGGCCGGCGGCGCCAGGGCACACACGACCAGCGAGGAAAGCAGCAGGGTTCTCGTCGATGGGCTGCGCAGCCGAATCATGTTCTCACCCCGTGTTCACTTCGGTGTATCCCTGCGCGTGGTCACCGCCCCGGTTCGCGGTCCCGACGTACCGGTCGAACGCGAGCTCGACCCGGTCGAGAACCCGGGGCACGGTGATCCTCTGCATCCGCCCGTGTCGGGAAGTGGTCCGCGTCGGATCCGGCTTCTCCCCCGGATCGTGATACGCGTCCACCACGAGATCCCGATATCGGGAGTAGGGCCCGACACGAGCAGGATTGGAGTGACCGTACAATCCGACGACCGGAACGCCGAGGGCGTGAGCGACGTGCAGGGGACCGGTATCCGGACTGATGAGGAGATCGCAGCCATCGACCATCCACATCATCCGTCTCACGTCGTCCGCCAGGGTGGACACGGGCCGGCACTCCGTGCGCTCGAGAATGACCCGTGCGGCCCTCCCCTCCCGGTCACCGGGCCCACCGATGAGAAGAACGGTGCCCCCCCCGCGTTCGACGAGACGGTCGGCAAGCGCGGCCATGCGCTCCGCCGGCCAGTCCTTCCGGACCACGCCGGAGCCCACCACCAGTCCGATCACCGGGCGGCTCGGGAGGGCCGAGAAGAACTGTTCCTGTTGGTGCCGTTCCTGGCGGGTGAACGTGATGCGCCACTCGAGCGGGTCCGGTCGACCGATTCCCAGCGAATCGAGAAAACGGAGAAGCACGTCCTGGGTGTGGGCCCACGGAGCCGGCTCGATGCGGTGGTTCGAGAACCTCCATACGCCCTCCCGGACCTTGGCTCGATCCAGACCGATTCGGCACGGCGCGCCG
>NZ_JBZQEK010000142.1:0-5673 GCF_058719085.1 Candidatus Benthicola sp. | reverse complement strand
CGGGCGGCCGAGGCTGCTGCGGCCATTCAGGCGGCCGAGACCGAAGCCGCCCGGCGGGCCGCCGAGGCGGACGCGGCGCGCGAAGCCGCGGAGCGCGAGGCGAGGCGTCGTCAGGTCGAGGCCGAGGCCCATGAAGAGGCCATCGCGGACGCCGTGCGCCGGGTGACGGAGCTCGAGGCCGCCCGAAAGGCCGCCGAGGCGGAAGCGGCGCGCTGGGCCACCGAGGCGGAGGCGGCGCGCAAGGAAGCCGAGGCGGAGGCAGCGCGTCGAACGGCGGAGATCGAGGCCATGCGGCAGGCCGCGGCAGAGGCCCGGGCCACCGCGGAGCGCGAGGCGGAGAAGCGCTTGGAGGAGGTCGAAGCGGCCAGGCGGGCGGCCGAGGAATCGGAGCGTCGCGCGCTCGAAGCCGAGGAGGCCCGTCGGACGGCCGAGGCCGAGGCGGAGCGGCATCGGTCCGAGGAAATCGCCCGACGCGAGGCCGAAGCCGCGGCGCGTGAGCGAGCGGCCGAGCTGGAGGCGGCCAGGGAAGCCGCCGAGGCGGAGGCGAAGCGACGAGCCGCCGAGGTCGAGGCGGCGAGAAAGCAGGCCGAGGAAGAGGCCCGGCAGCGGGAGGTGGAAGCCGAGGCCCGGCGTTCCGCCGAAGAGGAGGCCGCCCGCATCACCGCCGAGCTGGAGGAGACGCGGCAGACGGCGGAGAAAGAGGCGACGAGACGTACGGCCGAGGCCGAAGCGGCCCTCGAGGCAGCCCAGCGCGAAGCGGCGAGGCGCAGGGACGAAGAAGCGGCACGCAGAGCAGCGGAGATCGAGGCGGCCGGGCGGGCCGCAGAGCTCGAGGCCGCGCGGCGGGCCGCGGTCGCCGAGGCGGACCGTATGGCCAGGGAAGCCGAGGCCGCGCTGGAGGCCGCCAGGCTGGAGGCCGAACGTCGAGAGGCGATCGAGAAGGAATCGGCCCGGAAGACGCTGCAGCTCGATGCGGCCCGGCAGGCGGCCGAGGATGCGCTGCGCCAGGCCTCGGAGAAGCGCGCGGCCAAGGAAGCGATCCAGGAAGAGGCCGCGCTCAAGACGGAGCAGGAAGAGGCGGTCCTGCGCGAGGCCGAGGAGCGCATCGCGAAGGAGGCCGCGGATCTCGAGAAGGAACGGGAGGCGGCCGAGGAGCGCGCCGCAGTTCTCGCCCGGGAGGCCGAGGATGCCTGGCGATCGGCACGGCTCGAATCGGATCGTCGGCGCAAGGCGGAGGAAGAGGCCGCGGCCCGGGTCGCCGAGCTCGAAGAAGCGCGGCAGGCGGCCGAGACCGAAGCGGCACGCATGGCGGCGAAGGCGAAGAAGGTCGCCGAGGTGGCGCGAGAAGAGGTGGCCCGCCTGAGGATGGAGCGCAAGGCGCTGGAGGAAGCGGTCGCCCGACGCGGTGCGGAGCTGGAGTCGATCCGAAGGGCGACGGCCCAGGAGGTCGAGCGCAGACGGGATGCGGAGCTCCAGCGGGCGGTGGAGGCGGCGGCTCGTCAGAAGGCCGAAGAGGCGGCTCGTGAGATCGCGGTCGAGAGGGCCAGGCGGGAAGTGGCCGAGGCCGACGCTCGCAAGGCGGCCGAGGCGGTGGCCCGGGCGACCGAAGAGGAGGCCCGGACCCAACGGGCCGAGGCGGAGGACCAGCTCGCAGAGGTTCGGAGGAAGCGCAGGGAACGCCTCGCCCGTTGGGCCCGGCAGGCGGGCAGCGTGGCGGCCAGCATCGGTATCGTGAGCCTCGCCGTGTTCGGAGCCGACCGGGTATTCCGTCTTCCGGAGGGCGCGGGCCGAATCTCGGCGCCATCGGTGTCGAGCGGGGCGAAGTCGGCGGAGGCCCACCCCACGGGCCCGGGTGTCGCGGACTCGGCGGGCCGCCTGGCCGAGCCTCGTCCGGGGTCGGCCGGGTCCAGTGTCAGGCCGCTCGTCGTGCTTCCGCCGGACTTCGAGGAGGGCGTGCCGGTCGTGGTCGACCCCGAAGCCACGACCGTCGACCGGGATCCCCGACTCCTCGCCATCGACGCCCTGGCGGACTCGGCGGATGGATCGATGGAGCGATTCCGCGCCGTCGCTGAACAGTTCGAGGCGGGAGCTGCCGGCTGCGACGCGTTGAAGGAGGTCTATGTCGAGGTCGACCGGCGATGGGTCTCCTACGCCGTCAACGGGGTTTCACGACTGGATGCGGATCTCGACGAAGATCGCGGCGAACGCCACGACAGCCTCTCCCGCAGCATGCAGCGGATCAAGCTGGCGTACGAGGTCACCGGCTGTCCCGTTCCCTGATCGACTCGCCGTACCCCTGCCCGGCTGATTCGACTCTTCCGATTGAGTAGATTGGATCCGGCTCCGGAGCGGCCTTCGTAGCGAAGGCCGGCGCGGGGTCATTCCAGGTCCTACTCTCAGGAGGCGAAGCGGTGGGCGCGAACATCAGCTTTCTCGAGCAGGTCAACCGGGCCTTCGATCGGGCCGCCGAGGTGTCCGGTCACGACCCCCGGCTTCTCGCTCAGATCAGGGAATGCAACAGCCTGTACCGGTTCACCTTTCCGGTGAAGCGGGATGACGGCTCGATCGAAGTCGTCCATGCGTGGAGGGCCGAGCACAGCCACCACAAGCTGCCCACCAAGGGGGGAATCCGATACAGCACGATGGTCAACGAGGACGAGGTCACGGCCCTCGCGGCCCTCATGACCTTCAAGTGTGCCATCGTGGACGTGCCCTTCGGAGGGGCCAAGGGAGGGATCCGCATCGATCGCCGCCGTTACTCTCCGCGGGAGCTCGAGAGAATCACCCGGCGCTACACCTTCGAGCTGGTGAAGAAGCTGTTCATCGGGCCGGGTGTGGACGTCCCCGCCCCCGACTACGGCACCGGACAGACGGAGATGGCCTGGATCGTCGACACGTACAAGTCCCTCAAGGGGGGAGAGGAGCTGAACGGCGAGGCCTGCGTCACCGGGAAGCCGATCGCCCAGGGGGGAATCCACGGTCGCCTGGAGGCCACCGGCCGGGGGGTGTTCTTCGGGGTCCGGGAGGCCTGCGACGCCACCGAGGACATGAAGGCGATCGGGCTGTCGCCGGGACTGGAGGGAAAGCGGGTCGTCGTCCAGGGACTCGGAAACGTCGGCTACCACGCCGCCCGCTTCCTCCAGGAGGACGGCGCCATCCTGGTGGGGCTGGCCGAGTACGAAGGCGCGATCGCCCACCCGGACGGGCTCGATCTGGAGGAAGTCATGACGCACCGCAGGGACTCGGGCTCCATCCTCGGCTTTCCCGGAGCGACGGACATCCCGCGCTCGGAGGAGGCCCTGGAGCTGGATTGCGACATCCTCGTTCCGGCGGCGCTCGAGAACCAGCTCACGGCCGAGAACGCGGGTCGAGTTCAGGCACGCATGGTCGCCGAGGCCGCGAACGGTCCCACGACGGCCGACGCGGATGCGATCCTGAAGGAGAAGGGGGTGATGATCATCCCCGACCTGTACCTCAACGCCGGGGGTGTGACGGTCTCCTATTTCGAGTGGCTCAAGAACCTCTCGCACGTGCGTTTCGGCCGAATGGAGAAGCGGTTCGACGAGAAGTCCCACCGACAGCTGCTCGCCGCCGTCGAACAGGCGACCGGAGCCGACTTCTCGGATTCCGAGATGGCCACGTTCGCGAGCGGGGCCGACGAAGAGGACCTGGTGAACTCGGGTCTCGAAGAAACGATGATCGACGCCTTCCACCAGATCCGCGCGGTCCAGCAGCGCCACGGCGAGGATCTCGATCTTCGGACCGCCGCGTTCGTCAACGCGATCGACAAGATCGTCCTGTGCTACGAGGAGCTCGGCATCTTCCCCTGAACCGGCCCCGGGCGCATGGCTCCGGTCGGCGGCGACGCCGCGAAGGACGGCTCAGAGCCGCCCTTCGCGCTTCAGCTGCTGGTGCTTTTGCTCGTTCTCTCTCCACGGCTCGCGCCGGAAGTAGCTGCGCGTCTCCTCCACGACCTGCGGCGAGAGCAGGATCAGGGCGATGAGGTTCGGGACGATCACCACCGAAAGGAAGATGTCCCCGACGTTCCAGATCACCGTCAGAGGAAGCACCGCCCCGATGAAGTGCATGGTCACGAACGCCAGCTTGTACGGCAGCACGGCCGGCGCACCGAACAGGTAGTTCGCGCACCGATCCCCGTAATAGCTCCACGAAATCGCCGTGGACAGCGCGAACAGGAGCACCGCGAGCACCACGATCGTCCCACCCCATCCGCCGAGCGGCGACAGCCCGGCCCGGAACCCGGCCTGGGTGAGGGGAGCGCCGCTCTCGTACGCCAGTCCGTACAGAGTCGTGTAGGTCGTGCCGTCGCCCGTCGTCGCCGTCGCCTCCGCGGGCCGAATCGTCCCCGAGAACGGCACAGTCATCGCCTCGTCCACGAACAGCTCTTCGACGTAGACGTCGTGCCATGCGAGGAGGGGCGCCCCGACGAGCTCGATGTGCCCTCCGTCCGAGATCACCAGCTCTTCCGGCGCGTCTACGGTCTCGCGCGCGCCCTCGGAGTCGAGCGTCACCCAGCCCAGGTCCCCTCCGTCGAGTGTGATCGGAGTGGGATGCCTCTCGTTCCACACCCCTGTCGTCAGGATCACCAGCCCGGTCATGGTGCAGATCACCAGCGTGTCGATGAACGGCTCGAGCAGGGCTACGACGCCCTCCGACACCGGTTCGTCCGTCTTCGCCGCCGCATGGGCGATCGGGGCCGATCCCTGGCCCGCCTCGTTCGAGAACAGGCCCCGCCGCACGCCCCACATCATGGTGACGAGGAAGGCACCGACCCCGGTTCCGGCCACACCGGCCGAGGGATTCAGCGCTTCGCTGAAGATGAGCTCGAAAGCGGGCACCACGTGGCTGAAGTTCAGCGAGATGATGAGCAGAGCACCGAATACGTAGATGGCGGCCATGGCCGGCGCGAGGATCGCCGTCACCTTTCCGATCCTGGTGATCCCGCCGAGGATCACCGCCGCGACGAGCCCCGATGTGATCAGGCCCGTCACCCAGGCCGGCACCCCGAAGGTCGTTCGCATCGTGTCCGCCACGGTGTTGGCCTGGATCGCGTTTCCGGTCAGAAAGGCCGTGAGCCCGAGCAGGATCGCGAACAGCACGGCCATCCACTTCCAGCGGGGCCCCAGTCCCTTCTGGATGTAGTACATCGGGCCCCCGGACACCGTCCCTTCCCAGGCGTGACCGTGCGTCTCCTCGACGTCGCGGTACTTCTGGGCCAGGGTGACCTCGGTGTACTTCGTGGCCATCCCGAGCGCGGCCGTGACCCACATCCAGAACAGGGCGCCCGGTCCGCCCCAGTGAATCGCGATGGCCACCCCGGCGATGTTTCCGATGCCGACCGTGGCGGAGAGCGCGGTCGTGAGCGCCTGGAAGTGCGAGACGTCTCCCGGCTCGTCGGGATCGTCGTACACCCCCGAGGTCACCTTGAAGCCGTGCCCCAACCTGCGGATCTGGATGAACCCGAGACGAAGGGTGAGGAACACGCCGGTGCCGAGGAGGAGAATGACCATGTAGGGCACCGTCTCTCCCCCTACCGTGATCCCCATCTCGACGATGTACCGGTTTCCGAAGTCAGACAGCCACTGGAAGAATCCCATCCGCTCCCCGTCGAATTCTGGTGGTTCTCAGCACGCCCCGGATGAAACGCGATCG
>NZ_JBZQEK010000141.1:0-16880 GCF_058719085.1 Candidatus Benthicola sp. | reverse complement strand
TTCGTCCACCGCCGTCGACCCGTCCCACATGCGTCGCTGCTTCCCCGACCTCGTCCGGCACGAGATCCCCGGCGAGCTGCCGCACGAGGACAAGAGTCTCGTCCTTCTGTCGGAGCTGTTTCCGGATCAACTGCCCCCGGTGGCTCAGGTGCGAGCCATCGCGTTGCCCCGGGTCACCGAGCGGGTGGACACCATGATCCGACCGGCGAGCACGTTCGACGCCCTGCTGCGGCTCGCGCCCAGCTCACTGATGGCTCTGCCCAACTCGAATTCGGGGGCCGTGGGACTGGATGTGCTGACCGATTTCGTATCGTCCGTTCCGACGTTCTGGCTCGAACTGGGGCGCGATCTTCGGCAGATCCCGGACGCCGTGTGCGGAATCCTCGAGGAGGTCGCGTGACCAGGAGCTTTCTGATCAGCTGCATCGTTCCCGTCCACAACGGCGAGCGACACCTCGAAGAGAGCCTCGACAGCATTCTCGTCCAGGACTGGCGGCCGCTCGAGGTGATCGTCGTGGATGATGGATCCACCGACGGCAGCCGGGCGGTGGCGGAGTCCGTCGCCGCACGAGCCTCCGAGGTGCGGGTCATCGCGCAGGAGAACGGCGGTCCGAGCTCGGCCCGGAATGCGGGACTCGCCCAGGCCAGGGGAGAGCTGATCTGCTTCCTCGACGCCGACGATCTGTGGCACCCGGAGAAGCTGGTGCGCCAGGCGAGCCGGTTCGTCGAGCGACCGGAGCTCGACTATTCCGTGCACCACACTCAGAACTTCTGGGATGACGAGCTCTCCGACGAGGCGGAGGCGTACCGGGGCCACCCGAGAGGCCAACCCGTGGCGGGGTACGTCACTCCGTGCCTGATGATTCGTCGCCGGGCCCTCGATCGGATCGGGAGATTCGACACGACCTTCAAGCACGGTGACTCGGCCGACTGGTTCCTGCGCGCCCGTGCCGCCGGACTGGTCGAGGAGCTGATGCCGGACGTGCTGACCTATCGCCGGATGCACGCCACGAATCGAAGCCGCATGAAGGCCGACTCGAGCCTCGATGAGTTCTTCGGGATCCTGAAGCAGTCGCTCGATCGTAAGCGGGCCGCGGAGGGCGTGTCCTGACATGGCTGCCCGCGACGCATACCGAGCCGTCCTGTCTCTGAACCTGCCCGGCGAGGTGGAGAGCGAGTTGCTCCGGGCGTGCCTGTTGGACGCGGAATCCAGCCGGAGGGCCTGGAACGCCCTCGAGGAACGCGGAATCGACGTGTCCCACCTCCTGACGCACGGCGGCCACGGCATGCGCCGGCTGGCGCCGCTGCTCTACGAGGCGATCTCGGCCCACGGTCTTCAGGCCGACACGGACCTGCTGACACGCTGCCGCATGGCGACGCTTCGCGAAGAGCTGAGGGCCGGTGCATTCGGCCGCATCAGTGCTGCCGTGTTCGATGCACTCGGCGAGGCAGGGATCCCGTTCGTCGTCCTGAAAGGGGCGGCGCTGGCCGAGTCCGTATACGGGAACGCCGCGCTTCGGCACAGCCACGACCTGGAGCTCCTCGTTCCGGAGGACTGGATTCGAATCGCCGCTGGCGCCCTGCTCGCGGCGGGCTGCGTCCGCAGCGAGCCGCTCACGGCCTCGGGTCGCCTGCGGGTGTTCCACGACAGCGGACTTCCGATCGTGCTTCGCACCCGGCTGTTCGAGCCCAAGCTCTACGGGGGCGACTGGCACGACTGCGAGCCGATCCTGAGCCACCGGATCGTATCGGGTCGTTCCGTCTCCGTACTCCGGCTGTCCGCAGCCCTTCAGCACGCATGCGTGCACGCGTCCTACGGTCACGGCCGGAGTTCGCTGCAGTGGGTCACGGATGCCGTGTACCTGGTCCGCACCGCGGCGAGCGCCGCAGAAGGCGAACGGCTGGACTGGACCGAGGTCACCGATGGCGTGCGGCGGTTTCCTGCGACCGCGATCCCGTTCCACGCGGCGCTCGAGTACCTGTGCCGCGAGATGGAGGCAGCGGTACCGGACTTCGTCCGCGACCGGGTGCGGAGCCGTGCCGAAGGTGCGAGTCGTCTGGAGAGAGAGGTGGCCCTGCGCTGTCTCTGGTGGGGAAGACCGGACGACGTCACGCGGGCGCTCCGCGCGGAACTCGGCTGGACACAGCGGATCGGAATCGCCGCCCGAATCCTGATGCCGTCCGCGTCGTACGCGTCTTATCGATTGGGCGGCCGCCCGAACCCGCGATCCCTCGCCCGCTACTACCTCGGGCGAGCGAGGAGCGCCACCCACCGGTTGCTCATGCCCGCCCGATGAGCTGAAGCTTCATACCCGGCCCCGGCCCGGAGTGGGCGACCGCGCCGATGCGGGCGACTCACCCGGTCGAATTGGCTTCCGGGACCTCCAGATAACCAAAGTGATGCATCAGGTCGAGGGCTCGCTCATCCCTCATGAGCGCGGCCACGGCATCGGCGTGCTCCGGTGCTTGCCAGCGACCGACTGAGTCCGCCGAGATCGGCCGGAGTCGGGGTACCCAACCCTCGCTGCGCGGGACCCGGGCGGTGTCCGGGTATCCGAGCATGCGCGGCTCGAACGGCAGCTCGAGGAAGTCACACAGCCGACGGAGCTGGGCTTCGAGGTCGGACACGAGGTCTTCGTACCGGACCGTTGTGACCCGGGGGTGACCTTCCAGGGCGCGTCCGGCGGAGACATCCCCGATCCATCGCTCGGGTGTGACCCAGTAGCGATCGGGCGCGCTCCTGTGTCTCGAAGTCACGACGTCTCTTCCATCCCGAACGATGTGGATGAAGCGGGCTCCCGGACCCAGGTAGTCCAGCGCCCGCTCCGCGTACAGCACGTTCTTGGGCGTCTTCTCCGACCAACGGGTGCAGGTCTCGGGAATCTCGATCGGGATCAGGCGCCGGAACAGGCGCTCGAGCTTGAAGTCCGCGTCCGGATCCGGACGATCCGAGTACGCGGTCTGGCAGAAGGCGCTCGTCTCGATATCGACGACCTGCACCCTCGGGTGGCAGGACAGGAGACCGTTCAGGACGGTGGTGCCCGATCGGCCACAACCTCCGATGAGGATCGCATGATCAGTCATCCGATCGATCCGACGAAAGCCAGCCCAATCCGTCGCCCGCCAGAGCCAGATGCGGCGTCTCAAGTACCGGCGGTCGAGGGTGTGCAGCGCCTCGTCCACGCGTCCGACGAGCCGGCGAACCGGCCCGCCGCTCAGTCGGCCCCTCCGAGTCGGAGCACCACCTCGTACTCGTCCGGTTGCACCGGTTGAACCGAGAGCCGGCTCCGCTTCGTCACCACCATGTCCTCCAGCCCCTCGGCCTGCTTGAGCTCATCGAGGGGCACGAACCTGGGCAGCGTGTCGACGTACTCGATGTCCACCATCCACCAGCGCGGCTCGTCCTCCGACGACTTGGGGTCGTAGTACTTGTGGCCCGGCTGCCACGAGAAGTGGTCCGGGTACGCCTCCCGGGACACGCGGGCCAGGCCGGCCACGCCCGGCGGCTTCGCGTTGCTGTGATAGAAGAGAACCCGGTCGCCGACGGCCATCTCCCGCATGAGGTTTCGAGCCTGGTAATTTCGCACGCCCTCCCAGCAGGTTTCTCCGTCGCGTTCCAGGTCTTCGATCGAGTAGACATCCGGCTCCGACTTCATCAGCCAGCAGCGCGCCATGGAGTTGCTCCGTGTCAGGATTCCGGTTCCGGTCTCTTGCCGGAGCGAATGTAAGGCGGGCTGCGACCTTCGGCCCAGTGGTCCCGGGAGGAGGCCGATTGCCGATCCGTGGCCGTCCGGACATCTTGACCGCCTCGTTCGCCGTAGCGCGGACGGTTCCCGGCCGGTCCCCCCGCCGCCGCGGCAGCCGCTCCTGACTCCAGAGTGGGAGGCATCCCGGACATGCGCGTCACCAGAGCCCTCATCGTCCTTCCGCTCCTGCTCCCGTTCGGCGCCGCCCCGGCACGGGCTCAGGACGTCGCCGACCACCCCCGAGTCCGGGAGGCCGTGGATCTGATCGAGACCTGGCTCGATGCGGAGCGTGCCTACGAGCGGATCCCCGGGATGTCCGCCGCCATCGTGCACGACCAGGAGGTCATCTGGGCGGGTGGCACGGGCCTGGCGGATCCCCGGACGGGAGTCCCGGCGACCGCCGGCACGGCCTACAGCATCTGCTCGATCTCCAAGCTGTTCACGTCGATCGGCGTGATGCAGCTTCGCGACGAGGGAAGGCTCCGGCTGGATGACCGGGTCGCCGACCTGCTGCCGTGGTTCGACATCCAGCCGGCGTTCCCGGGATCCCCTCCGGTCACCGTGCAGGCGCTGCTCACCCACTCATCCGGCCTCCCCCGCGAGTCGGACTACCCGTACTGGGTCGAGCCCTTCGACTTCCCCACGCACGACCAGGTGGTGGAGCGTGTGGGCGAACAGACGATGCTGTATCCGTCGGACCGGTACTACCAGTACTCGAACCTCGGGCTCACGCTGGCGGGGGAGATCGTCGCCGAAGTGTCCGGCATGCCGTATGAAGAGTACGTGCGATCCCGGATCCTCGGCCCGATCGGCATGGAGGACACGTGGCCGGACATCGGGTCGTACCCTTGGCCCGATCGCCTCGCTGCCGGCTACAGCGCGACGCGGCGGGACGGAGAGCGCCAGCGAATGCCGCGCTTCGCGGCCGAGGGGATCGCTCCGGCGGCCGGGTTCGCCTCCACGGTGCTCGATCTCGCCCGGTTCGCCGGGTGGCAGTTCCGCGTTCTCGAGTCCGGTGGCGACGAGGTGCTGTCCGCGAACACGCTCCGGGAGATGCAGCGCGTTCACTGGCTGGACACGGACTGGGAGACGACGCGGGGCCTCGGGTTCGGCGTGTACCGCGAGGGTGGTGACACGTACGTCGGGCACAACGGTCTCTGCCCGGGCTACCGTTCCTCGCTCCGGATGCACGTGCCGACCCACCTCGCCGCGGTCGTGATGATGAACGCGATCGCCATGAATCCGGCGGATCTCGCGATCGAGGCGCTGCGCCTCATCGGTCCGGCGGTGGACGAGGCGATCGAGGACGCGATGGCCCTCGAGGACGGTCTCCTGCCGGCCGACTACCGGCCGGCCGGGCTGCCCGCCGAGTTCGCGCGGTTCGTCGGCTCGTACGACGAGACGCCGTGGGGCGGCGAGTCGGCCGTGGTAGCCTGGGAGGGGGAACTGGCGATCCTGTGGCTTCCGACCCTGTACCCCTCCGATGAGCTGACTCCGATCGAGCACGTGGAGGGGAACGTCTTCCGGCGGATCCGGGAGGACGGCGAGCTGGGTGAGGCCTACGAGTTCGTGGCGGACGAGTCGGGCCGCGTCGTCGGAATGCGATATCACAGCAACACCTATCCCCGGATGGAATGAGCGGGCTTCGCCTTTTCGGGGAGGGAGGCGTGCCCGAAGTGGCCGCCCCCGCCGCGATTCGCTAACATTCGCCGGTCAGACAGCCTGAAAGTCGTCGGGTTGGGCTCTCATCACAACGTATGTACTGGCAATAGGATAGAGGATCATGCAAGACTTTCTGACTCAGCTGGGAATCGAAGAGAACAACCTCGGCGGATACTGCGGCGAGTGGATGGGCACGGGGCCGCAGCTGGAGGCGCGAAGCCCGATCGACGGCGCGGTGATCGCCCATGTGCGCCAGGTCACCGAAGAGGAGTACGAGAAGATCGCGGAGCGCGCCCATCGGGCGTTTCTCGAGTGGCGCAACGTGCCGGCCCCGCGGCGGGGCGACATCGTGCGCCAGATCGGTAATCGGCTCCGCGAGAACAAGCACGCGCTCGGCCAGCTGGTCAGCCTCGAGATGGGCAAGATCGTGGCGGAGGGGGAGGGCGAGGTCCAGGAGATGATCGACATCTGCGACTTCGCGGTGGGGCTCTCCCGGCAGCTGTACGGGAACACCATGAAGTCAGAGCGGCCCGACCACCGGATGTTCGAGCAGTGGCAACCGCTCGGGGTCGTGGGCGTGATCACGGCCTTCAACTTCCCGGTCGCCGTGTGGAGCTGGAACGCGGCGCTGGCAGCGGTCTGCGGCGACTCGACCCTGTGGAAGCCGTCCAGCCAGGTGCCGCTGTGCGGAGTGGCCGTGACGAAGATCGCTGCGAAGGTGTGCCGTGAGAACGGGGTCGATCCGGCGATCTTCTCGCTCGCGGTCGGCAAGGGCTCCACGGTCGGTGAGCGCCTCCTGCAGGACAAGCGCATCCCGCTGATCTCGTTCACGGGGAGCACCCAGATGGGATTCCGGGTGGCCGAGACCGTGGGCAAGCGCCTCGGGCGCACCATTCTCGAACTCGGGGGCAACAACGCGATCATCGTGACGCCGAGCGCGAACATGGACATGGTCCTGCCCGCCATCCTGTTCGGCGCCTGCGGCACGGCGGGGCAGCGGTGCACCAGCACCCGGCGGATCATCGTGCACGAGTCGATCCGGGACGAGCTCGTCGGCCGCCTGGTGAAGGCGTACGAGGGCGTGCGGATCGGGAACCCGCTCGACGGGAACACGCTCATGGGCCCGTTGGTCACACGGGGTGCGGTGGCCGACATGCAGAACGCCATCGAGCGCGTGAAGGCCGAGGGGGGCGAGATCCTCTTCGGTGGCGACCCGCTGGAGGGAGACGACTACCCGGGCGGCCACTACGTGAAACCGTGCATCGCGGCCGTGAAGAACGACTTCTCGATCGTCCAGGAGGAGACGTTCGCTCCGATCCTCTACATCATCGGCTACGGCTCTAGGGATGCTTCGCCGCGCGAGGCCGTGGACGAGGTCGTGGAGGCGATCGAGCTCCACAACGACGTTCCGCAGGGTCTGTCGTCGGCCATCTTCACCGAGAACGTTCGCGAGGCGGAGACCTTCCTGTCGAGCCGCGGGAGCGACTGCGGCATCGCCAACGTGAACATCGGGACCAGCGGCGCCGAGATTGGCGGTGCCTTCGGCGGGGAGAAGGAGACCGGCGGCGGACGCGAGTCCGGGTCCGACTCCTGGAAGGCCTACATGCGGCGGCAGACCAACACGGTCAACTGGAGCACGGAGCTTCCGCTCGCGCAGGGCATCGAGTTCAGCTGATTCGGTCGGGCCGGACGGCCCGTGCAGTGCACTATCGAGGCGAGGGCCCGGGGAACGTCAGGTTCCCGGGCCCGTCTTGTTCTCGGGCAGGCGGCCGGCCACCGGAGCGAACGCCCCCCCGGTCTGTGCGTGCAGGGCGAGCGCCTGCAGGAGGTCCTCGAGGCCGGAGCGTCCCTTCCTCAGGGCCACGCGATAGAGCGCGCGGATTCCTCGATCGCTGAGGCCCCGGCCCACCCCGAAGCCCGCCAGCCCGACCGCGCCGACCGCCACTGGGGCCAGCGCCACGCCGCTACCGATCGCTCCGGCGAACAGCGCCAGCCCCGCGAACACCCCGCCGACCCCGCCGGCCAGCCCGAGCGCGCTGCCGAAGGCGAGACCCACGCCGTAGTTCAGCTTGCGCGAATAGGCGAGGGAACTGCGAATCGACACCTCGGTGACCGGCTCTTCGCCGGTCTCCGACACGAGGCTCACGGTGACGAGCAGCTTCTTGAGGTCGATCCAGTGCATGTTCATGAGGAACCGTGTCGTTCCCAGGGCGCTGACCCCGGACGCCTCGCCCATTCCCGGTACGGCGAACACCAGCACGGAGCCCTCGCCGCCCGCGAGAGGTTCGTGCGCCTCGATCTCGAGGTGGAACGGGCTGTTGGGGAACACCTGGCTCATCGCCTCGAGAACCCGCTCGGCCGGGATCCGGTACCGTCGGGTGACCTCGAGGGTCTGCTGATCGGTTCCGAGCAGCTGCCGCCGTGCTCTCTCGCTTCCCGCGCCCGTCTCTTCCGCGGCCCACCGGTCGTGGCGGCGCTCGAGCCACGCCAGGTGGACGTAGCGCGCGGGGATTCCTGCATCCCTCGCGGCCGCTTCCACTTCGGCGAGGCTGAACTCTCCGGTCCCGGACTCCTCGCCCGCGATGGCACGCTCGAGCGCGTCCCGACGGGTGAGCAGCTCCTCCCGTCGCGCCTCCTCCTCCTGGAGCTCCGCGGCGCGCCGCCACACGGCAGCGGCGTCTCCTCCGCTGAGCAGGGATGACGATCGATCTTCAGCCAATCGGTCCGCCTCCAAAGGTTCATGGCCGTCTTCCGGACTCGAAGACCACGATTAGAACAGCGACGGTCCGGGTGCGCAACCGCGGTTCTCCACCGTGCAGCGGCGCCGACGGGACCTTAGCTTTTTCCCTGCGCGGACGGATCGGTGCGTTTCGGCGTGATCAGAGTTGAGGCAACGATGAAGAGACCCCTGAAACTCGTCCTGGTGGTGGCAGCCGTCCTCCAGGCGGCCTGCAGCGGAGACGACGATCCCTTCGAGCCCGGAGCGGTCGGCGATGATGTCGTCATCAAGGTCACCGGCACCGTCGTGGCCTCTTCGGATTTGTCGCCGCTGGCGGAGGTCAGCGTCTGGATCGACGTGGAGAGCCCGGTCGGGGGCGATCCTCGTGCGACGGACCGCACGAACGAGGAGGGCCGTTTCTCCATGGTCTTCACGGAAGCGGACTGTTCGCTGGCCACCGAGATGGCGTTTCGGGTCTTCGCCCGGAAGAAGGGCTATCACGACAGCGAGCTTACCGCCAACGGGAATGGCGGACTTCCGGTCCTGAAGTGCGTGAGCCGCGAGCAGGAGCTCGCTTTTCAGCTTCGCGCACAGTAGGAGCGCCGGTCCGCCTCTGCCGCGCGGGCGCCCCGGGCGTGGGCTGGAGCGAAGGGCCGCACGCGGCTATGCTGGAATCGGGCGCGATGGATCGCCTGCCGCCGAGGTCATACCCCGACAGGAGGTCCCGATCGCTCCGAAGTCCAGGAAGCCGACCGGCCTGTACAGGCTCAGGCGCCGCCGGCGTTCCCGTTTTCCGGGTCGCCGGGCCGCGAATCCATCCGGATCTCCGCGCCGCCTGTGGTCTCGCCTGTCGGCCCCGTCCAGACGGCGGGCTCGAGGAAGCGAGCCCCGATCCGGGCATAGGCCTCGCGCAGGCGGCGCAGCCGGTCCGGGTCCCCATCGGTCGAGCCGACCACGGCGCCCCCCGAGCCGGTTTGCTTGACGCCGGCCCCGAGCTTTCTTCCCGTCGCCACGAGCCTCCGGTTGCCCTCTCCGACATCCACCAGCCGCGCCCGGAGATCGAAGTTCCGGTCCATGATGCGCGCGAGCTCGAGCGGCGCTCCCGACAGGAGGACGGCTCGCGCCTCGTCGGCCAGCCCGGCCAGCTCGTGGAGCAGGGTGGTCGCCTCGGGGTCTCCGGCCCGCACTCTTGCCTTGAGCGGGTTGTGCACGGTCTCGCTGCCGGCGGCCAGGCCGGGCTCCCACGCCACGAAGAGGGCGGGTAGGCCGTCCGTCGGGAGCTCCTCGACGTGTCCCCGACCGGTCTCCCGCACTCGATCGGCGGCCAGGTCCATGTAGACGACGCCCCCCATCGCCTGCGAGACCCGGTCCATGAGGCCGCCGTGAATTCCCAGCCACTCGGTCTCGACCGCGAGTGCCATGCCCGGGAGATCCGTCTCGGGAATCTCCACCCGGTACCGGCGGGCGAGGGCGCGGAGGAAGCCGATCACCAGGGCGCTCGATCCGGCCAGCCCGACGTGCCGGGGAATGTTCGATTCATAGAGGAGGTCGAAGCCCTCGTTCCGTGCGCCCGATCCCGGTCCCGTTCCGTGCTCGGAGATCCAGCGGAAGAAGTGTCGGCAGGAGGCGACGGCCAGACGGTGAGGAGCGTCGCGGGACCACAGGTCCGGGTTCGAGAGGGCTCCCACCGAATCCAGCTGGAGCGAGGGCGCCGCGGGCGCGGAGACGCGGATGCCGTTCGCGGGGGCAATGGCGACCCGGGCCTCGAGGCCGGCCAGCGCCACGGCGACGGCGCGGCCCCCGTAGGCGTCTGAGGGGTTACCGGCGAGGCCGGCCCGCGAGGGTGTCCTGACCTGGATCCTCATCGAGCCAGTGTCAGCGCCGGGGCGCCTCCAGGTCAAGAGGGTAGCCGTCCCGGATCAGGCCTTCGGCCTTCGTAGCGCCCACCGGCCCGGAGAAGTGATACCCCTGGGCCTGCGTGCAGCCCGCCTGGCGCAGGGCCAGAAACTGCTCGCGCGTCTCGATGCCCTCGGCGATCACCTCGACCTCGAGGATGCGGGCCAGCTCGACGATCGTCCGGGCGACCCCCCACTTCTGTATCTTCTCGCGGCGGTGGCTGACGAACGAGCGGTCGATCTTCAGCGCCCGAACCGGCAGATCGTGCAGCAGGCTGAGCGAGGAGTAGCCGGTTCCGAAGTCGTCGATCGCGACATCGATTCCCATTCCCTGCAGGCGATCGAGGACGGCCGCGGCCCGGTCCGCGTTCTGCATCAGCTCGCCTTCGGCCACGTCGAAACGGATCTGCCGGCCCTTGATGTCCTGCCTCTCGAGAATGGCACGCACCCGGTCCAGAAAGCCCTCGTGGAAGAGCTGTCGCCCCATCACGTTGATTCCGACGGGCGGAACGGTCATTGACAGATGGCCCTTCCACCGGCTGATCTGCTCGCACGCCTGCTCGAGGACCCACAGCCCGAGGTCGTGGATCAGCGGCGACTCGGCGGCCACCGGGATGAACCGGTCCGGGGGCACGAGACCGAGCTCCGGGTGACGCCACCGCAGGAAGGTCTCCAGTCCCGTGATGCGGCCGTCCTGCAGCGAGACGATCGGCTGGTACTCGAGGAACAGCTCTCGGCGCTCGAGCGCCGAGGCGAGATCGGTTCGCATCCTTTCGCGCTGCCCGTGGTTGTCCTCGGACGCGCTGTCGAACACCTGGATGCGTTCCCGGGAATGCGCTGCCCGGAGTGCCGCGGCGCTGGCGTCGGCGAGCAGCGCCTCGGGTTCGTCATACGCCGGACCACCGAAGACCACCCCGATTCTCGTGTCGAGCCGGATGTCGGTCCGGGCGGTGGGGAAGGGGCGACGAAGCTCCTTTTCCACCCGGCGCGCGACCGAGAGGGCCTCGTCGACCGCGCGAATGCCCTCCGCGATCACCACGAAGCGGCCGGGCCCATCGGTCGCCGTGGTGTCCGCCGGGCGTGTGTGGTTGGCGAGGCGCCGCCCGGCGGCGACCATGACGTCCCGGACCGCATCCTCGCCGCCGCGCTCCTCCACTCGGTCCAGACCCTCGACCTCCGCCACGATCACGGCGAACTGGTCCCGCGGAGAACGCTGACGCCTCCGGATCGCCTGGCGAAGCCGATCGAGGAGGATGGCACGGGTGGGGAGACCGGTACGCTCCTCGTACAGCGAGCCGGAAGGGGCAGCCTCCGTCGGCGCGGCGTCCTGCGTCGCCGCGTTCGTGTTTCGCGCCTCGGCCACTTCGGCCATGCATCGTTTCGCGTGCGCGGCGGCCTTCCCGACGGCCATCCGCATCCGTCGCGCCGTGGCCAGCAGCCCGAGCGTCCGAGCGAGCACCTCGAGGCAGTCCCGGATCTCGGTCGGTCGGGTGAGCCCGCCGGTCCTGGGCGGCGCCGTGGTCGCCAGCAGCTCGAGGAGCGCCACCGGCTTGCCAGCCGCGAGGACCGGGAGTACGGCGTAACCGGCGAGGCCCGCATCGCGGGCGGCCTCGCGTGCCCGGGTTTCGGGGAGAGCGATCAGCGGCTCGAGCCGGACGATCGACTCGGGGTCCTCGGCCTCCCAGAGGGCGACGGGCCCCCTCTCGAGCGCGCTCCGGAGCGCGGTCAGCGACTCCGATTCCGCCGAGGCGTTATGCCAGGCGTGTCCGGCCTCGGCTCCGTCGTCCCACCGGACGAACCCGACGCTCCAGCCCATGATCTCGCACGCCGTGGACACCGCCGTCTGCAGCACACGCGGCAGGTCGTCTCCGGCGTCGGTCAGCTCGACGAGGAGCTGGTTGAACTCACGGCGCTGCCAGGGAGAGAACTCCGGCTGCAGCCCGACGGGCGGGCCGACCGCGTCCGTCCCGAAGGCGCCATTCTCGAGGGTCTCCGCGGGGGCGGACTGTGAGCCCGAGGGCTGTTGGCTGTCCGGCATCAGTTCTCCCGACTCGGTTGGCGGCGCGTTTTGCCATACGCTGCCGCGGTGTACGCAACCCGTCGCGGCCTCCCGGCGACGCGCGTCGTGCGCCGAATTCCGCGGAAAAGCTCACATTTCCGGGCATTGCCGCTGCGATAGCCCGTCGGGGCCGGGACTGCTCCCGCGCGACCCGCCCAACCGACGGTGCAAGACGGACGCCAGTGCATTTCGTGCAGCATCCCGCACATCTGCCACGTGGCGAGCCGGCGCCGTATTCGAGGATATCCCGGATCTTCAAGCATTCCGGCGTGGCACGGATCTGGAACGACGAAGGCCGACCATCGTGCGTACACGCGGCGACGCAGATGCCGCCAGCCAGGAGGACCTCCAATGCGACACTCGCGAATGATCGCCCTCGTGCTCGCGGCCGGGCTCGCCGCCTGCTCGAGTTCGAATCCCGACGTGAAGACCGGTCCGGCGCCGCAGACCCAGACGATTCCCGGCACGTCCTCGTCCGGCTCCGAGCCCGAGATGAAGAACGACAACGTTCCGGAGAACGCCAGCACCGCGGCGCGGTTCGGCATTCCGCCCGGTCATCTGCCGCCTCCGGGCCAGTGCCGCGTGTGGATCCCGGGGGAGCCGCCCGGCAAGCAGAAGAAGAACAAGAACACCGCGGGCGACTGCTCCAGCCTCGCTCGCCAGGTGCCGGCCGGTGGTTGGCTGGTCTACCGTCCGTCGGAGGACAAGAAGGAAGTGGTGGTCCGGGAATACGGATCCGCGGACCGGGTGATCTCGATCAAGGTGTTCGACGTGGTCACCGGGGCGTTCCTGCGCGAGGTCGACCCGACCGAGGGGTAGGAACGGACCGACCCGGATGAGCGAACGGGCCGGTCCCATACCCGGGATCGGCCCGTTCCAAGGTCGCGCGGATGGGCGGGGTTATCCTTCCAGCGCAGACCTCAACACCTCGAGATGAATGTCGATGCGGGCCTCCAGGTCGTCCGGCACCGGCAGCCCCCGCTCCTGACACCGCTCCGCCACCATCGCGTCCACGTCCAGGATCCACATACCGAGCTCCGGCGCCGCGTGCCTCCGCAGCTCACCCGCCGAGAGAACCGGTTCGCCCTCTTCCGGGTCGGTTGCCTCACCCTCCCGGGTGGCCCTCCACGCCCTGAGAATAGCCCGGTACTGCCTCGCCCGCTCGACGAAGCGTCCGGCGCCGTCCATCGGATCCGCGAAGTTGCGGCAGGACATCGGCCGTTCGGCTTCCAGTTCGCACCCCGTGGTTCGGTGAAACACGCAGTTTCCGTCCTCCGACACCTCGAGGACCGCGGATCCCTCCTGCACGTACCGGCGAACGACCTCCCCGGTGGTCAGCCCGAGGCCCCGCGCGATCCTCGCCACCTCGTAGGGTGTGAGGGGGATGCGGTTTCCCGGGCAGTGGGGGCCGCAGGTGACGCCCGCGGCCGCGGCCTTTCGCTGGTAGTCGTCGAGGAAGTCGTCCATCATCGGGCTGTCTCCTGGTCGGCCGCCGCCACGTCGGCGGGCCGGTTCTTCACGTAGATGTCGAGCCACTCCTGCATCTCCCACAGCATGTGCAGGAGGCTCTCGCGCGCCCGGTACCCGTGGCTCTCGTAGGGCAGGACCACCAGCCGAGCCGTGGCCCCGAGTCCCTGGAGCGCTCCGAAATAGCGCCGGCTCTGGAGCGGGAAGGTGCCCGAATTGTTGTCCAGCTCGCCGTGGATGAGGAGGATCGGCTCGTTCACCGCGTCGGCATGCATGAACGGCGACATGGCGTAGTAGATCTCCGGGGCCTCCCAGTACGTCCGCTCCTCGGCCTGGAACCCGAACGGGGTCAGCGTCCGGTTGTAGGCTCCGCTCCGGGCGATCCCGGCCGCGAACAGGTCCGAGTGTGCCAACAGGTTGGCGGTCATGAAGGCGCCGTAGCTGTGTCCGCCGATCGCCACCCGATCCGGGTCCGTCACGCCCAGCTCGGTGACTACGTCGACCGCGGCTTCCGCGCCGGCCACCAGTTGCTCGACGTAGGTGTCGTTCGGCTCCTCGTCTCCCTCGCCGATGATCGGGAGGGAAGGGTCGTCGAACACGGCGTAGCCGAGGAGCACCCACAGATAGGGCGACCAGGCGCTGGCGCTGGCGAACCGGTACGGCGAGTCCGAGACCTGTCCGGCCGCGTCGGCGCTCTTGTACTCGGTCGGATAGGCCCACAGGAGGGTCGGAAGCGGCCCCTGGTCCGGTGAGTAGCCCGGCGGCAGGTAGAGCGTTCCGTTCAGCGGGACCCCGTCCTCCCGCTCGTAGACGACCAGCTCCTTCTGGATCCCCTTCAGCTCGGGCGCCGGGTGCGGGAAGAACGTGAGCTGGGTGAGCTCTCCGGTCTCGAGGTCCCGCGCGAAGTAGTTGGGCTGCACGTCCACCGACTCTCGCCGCGTGAGCACGAGGCGGCCCTCCTCGTCCAGCACGTCGACCGGGCGTTCGTAGTAGGGCGCCTCCGAGCGGAACAGCCTCGTGGTCTCGCCGGTGTCGAAGTCGTAGCGGTCGAGGAACGGCCGGTCCCCCTCGGGCGAGGCGCCGCCGCCGATCATGAAGGTGGCCCGGCCGTCATCCACCGTGCGAATGACGGACTCACCGAACCGGTTCGGCTCCATGATCGGGCTGCCCGGATCCGCGTAGCGGTCCTGATACGAGCGATCCTGCACGAGCACGGGCTCGGCGGCCGGGTACCCGGGCTGGATGCGCCACTGGCGCATCCGGCGCGTCTTCCACCAGAACTCGGTGAGCAGGGCGAGGTCGTCCGACCCCCACATGGTGCCGGAGTAGCGGTAGCCGAGGGTGGCGAGCTCTACCGGGTCTCCCTCGAGCGGCACGGCCTGCATGAACACCTTGTCGCGGATCTCGGCCTCGACGCCCGCGTCTCCGCCGTCCTGCGCCTCGGCCCATACGAGCGTGGCGGGAGCGTCGGCCCGCCAGCCGAAGCTGCGAGGCCCCTTCTGCACGCTGCCGAAGGCGATCGGGATCTCATCCTGCAGCGGAATGTCGATGACCTCGGTCACCTCCCCGGTCCCGAGGTCGCGGATCTCCACGAGTTGCGGGAAGCGGTACGCCGGCACCCGGTACGAGTAGGGACGGTGGATCCAGTGCACCAGCAGGTAGCGACCGTCCGGGGAAGGGTTGAAATCCCATGCGATCCCCGGCTCGCCGAGCGGCTCCACGGTCCCGGAAAGGGACACCCGGGCCAGCTGCACCGTGAAGTAGTGGTCGAACAGGGCCTCGTCGTACGCGTCCTCGAGGAGGTCCTGGTAAGTACGGGCCGGCGCCTCGCGGCCGAGGTTCTGCTCGATCACCGGACCGGTCGGCACGCGGGGCTCGGGCGGCTCGGCCGCCCGGCCCTCGGGCACGAAAGCGACGATCAGGCTTTCGCCGTCCGACAGCCAGGCGGGCGCGTTGCCCGCCGTGAGGCTGAGATCGGGCCCGGTCAGGCGCCGCGCCGCCGCGCTCGTCACGTCCAGCACCCAGAGCTCCAGTCCGTCTTCGGTGGTGTTCGTGAACGAGACCTTCGCGCCATCCGGAGACCAGCGGATGTTCTCGATCCTCGGCGATTCGGGGAGCCCCCGCACCTCGGTCGCCTCCTCGTCCTCGAGCCGGCGGACGGAGAGGCCGATTGCCCCCGTGGTTCGGCTGCGGCCGTCGATCGCCGGCTTGATCCGCATCCCCGCGAGCCGCAGTTCGCGCTCCGCCAGCTCCGCGATCGAAGGATAGCTCGGGTACTGGACCAGGAGCATCCAGTCCCGATCCGGGCTCAGCGAAACGCTCGGGGTCGGGAGGGCATCCACGACGTCCACGATCGCGGGATCGGGGAGCCGGTACACGGCGTCCGTGGCGGACTGAGCGTGGGCGACGCTGGAGAGGATGAGGGCGAACAGGATGCTGAGAGCCAGCAGGACCAGGCGGCCGAGACGGGCCTCGGCCGCGGGCAGATGGAGCCGCATGGAACCTCCGGATCGGGCGGGACAAGCGCCTGAATGTCACACGGATCCGGTAAGCTATGCAGAGTTGAGGCCAGACGCACGAAAATCCGCACGGGAACGCATCCGTTCGGTCGGTGCGCGCCTTCGGGAGCGAGAGCCTGGAGCGCTGAGCGACAGCCTCCGGGCGGGTCAGCCGGGACGCCGAAGCCGCGGCTCGAGAAGCGATGCGATCAGCACGAACGGGAACCCGAGGTTGGCGAGCATTCGGTAGAGCATGGCGCGAAACCTGTACCCGTGAAGGCCTGTATGGCGGCGTCCCCGTGACGCTCGCTCGCCCAGGAAGATCGCCGGTCGCCGTCAGGCAGCCGTCAAGTGAATCCGACATTCCGTCCCAAGCGAAGGGAAAATCTGGGGTCGACGTGTCACGGTGGAGGCAGGGAAAGGTCACGCGGAGGTCACGAAGACGGCCGGACGCGGCCGATTGTGTGGCAGGGACGCCACAGGTTCGGGCGATTCAGGACCTGACGACACTTTAAGTAGATGGCACTAAATCTAATGCAGATATGTCGATATGGTCATCGTTCTGGTGTCGGGTGCTCTTCGGCTGGTACGAGGGTTGCAACGGCCAAGCGCTGAAATAGATTGAGGCTCGGTTCCCTAGTCCCCCCTTAAGGGAACGCGTGGCTCCCGAAGCCCCACCGGGAGTCGGTAAGGTTCCATTGCCGTTTGGCGAGTGTCTGATGCGCCCCGCTGGACAGGGCTCGCCAGGATAGCACGGAGCCTTTAACAGCATATGCAACCAGTGATGGCGGCCTGTGCCAGGCCACCGCCGCTGCGGCCCCCTTCAGCATCCGCG
>NZ_JBZQEK010000140.1:0-3056 GCF_058719085.1 Candidatus Benthicola sp. | reverse complement strand
GCCGCGCCGTCGTGGAGCAGGATGTTCTCGGGCTTGATGTCCCGGTGGATCACATTCTGGCGGTGAGCGTAGTCGAGCGCGGCGGCGACCTCGGTCGCGATGCGCACGGCGTCTGCCACGGGGAGCTGTTGTTCCCGGGCGATCCGGTCGCGAATGGTCTCGCCCTCGACGTACGGCATCACGTAGAACAGGAAGCCGTCGGCCTCACCGGAGTCATGGAGCGGCAGAATATGGGGGTGCTGTAGGTTGGCGGTCGTCTTGATCTCGGCGAGGAATCGCTCGGCACCGATCACGGCGGCCAGCTCTGGGCGCAACACCTTGACCGCCACCTTGCGGTCGTGCTTGAGATCCTCGGCCAAGTACACCGTGGCCATGCCGCCCTGCCCCAGCTCCCGCTCGATGCGGTAGCGGTTGGCGAGGGCGGCTTTGAGGCGATCCAGGGCGTCGGGCATCGTGGTCCTTGTAAGGGAACGGGGCATAATAAGGCCCCGGCGGGGATTCCTGCCAGGGAGATCAGCAGCTCGCCGCCCCTCCCCCGCCGCCCGTCCTTCCCTACTTCACTCCACACCGGCGCGCTACCGCAACTCCTCGAACCAGTCGAGGACCACCACGAGGGCGGCGTCGCCTCTCTCGCTCTCCGAGAACACGATGAACTGGCCGGTGCGCGGATCCCGGTCGTAGTTGGTCTGCATGTGGAAGGGAGCCGGCTTGAAGTCGGCGGTGAAGACCATGCGGTGCCGACCCACCGAGAACGTCGGTCTGGTCTCTACCGCGGCCGCGAAGAGGGTATCGGCCCGCCGATAGTAGATGGTCCGACCGTCACTCGACCACAGGGGTTCGGTCCCGCCACCGGACGACACCTGCCAGCGCCCCTCGGGCTCGGGGAAGGCCCGCACGTAGACCTCGTCCTGACCGGATTCCTCGGAGGTGTAGGCCGCCCATCGCGCATCCGGCGACAGCGACGGCGCGCGTTCCCAGAAACGGGTCACCACCCAGGGTCGGGGCTCGCCGACCGGGGCCAGAGGCAGACTGTACAGGCCCCCAGAGTGTCCGGGTTCGCCGTCGACATTCTCGCGAACGAGCCCGACCCCACCCGTGCCGGCGATCCTAATCGCTATCTGATCCTCCGGCCGCTCCAGCACCCGTTCCGGCGCTCCACTTCCGTCGGCGGCTCGACGCCAGATGTCAAAGTCCCGTGATCCAGCATCGGTCGAGTAGTACACGGTGTCCCCCTGCGGACTCCAGGCTGGATAGAGGGTGTTTCCCTCGAACGTGAGGCGGGACACCGTCTCCACGGTACGGTCGTAGATCCAGACCTCCATGGGGCCCTCCAGCGCCGCGTTGAACGCCACCCGCCGCCCGTCGGGTGACAACGCCGGACTCCCTCCGTCGATCAAATCCGGCAGCAGCACGCGCGCGCCTCCGGCACTGTCCATCAGCATGAGGTCTCGGCCGGCCACCTGACCACTCAGGTACACCAGTGTCCCGTTCCCGGCTATCGCGAAGTCGCCGTTCCACGAGACGCGGACCAGGATCCCTTCCATCAGGGAGATCGGATTGCCGGTCAGCTCCATGCGATCCAGATCGAATGGCGCAGCGAGGAGCGCACCGCTCGGCGACGCGTACACCAGGTGGCCGGTGGAGACGTAGTGCGGGCTCAACCCCGGCGCGAGGTAGCGGACGCTGTCCGTTCGCCGGTCGAACACGGCGATCTCGCAGAGGTCCACTTGACCGCGACAGGCCTCGAACAGGACGCCCTTTTGTCCGGGCAGCCATTCCGGCCAGCGATGGCTGGTCACCCCGCGGGCGCTATCCAAGGGCGTGAGGGTGTCCACCGAACCGCCGCCCTCGGGAACCAACAGGAGCGGGGATGCGACATAGGGTGCGTAGACGATGGTCCCGTCGTCGCCCCACGATGCCCCGCGCGAGAGTTCGGGAGCGACGGGGACGATCTCCAACGCCGGACCGCCGGACAGGGAGACCTTCTTGAGCGCACCCCCGTCCGCGTACCCCACCCATTCACCATCCGGGGAGAAGAAGGGCGCGACGCCTCTCGCGGGCAGGGCCCTACTCTTGAGCCGATCGAGGTCCCGGACGTACAGACCGCTGTCATTCGCGACGTACACGAAGCGCGAGCCGTCGGGGGCGATGGCCAGGGATGCGCCGTTACCGGCGGTGGCAGGCGCGTTGCTGCCCGCGGTGCGGATGTCGAACCGCGCGACCGCCGCCGGTCGCGCCCCTGGCCGAAGGAGGGCCCATGCGGCGATGCCCGTCATCAGTGCCAGGGCCGCGGCCAGCGCCGGGAGGCGCCAATCGCGCCTGGCCGGAGGCACGGCCCCCATTGCGACTCCTCGGACAGCCGCGCTGGTGAACCCGGGCGTGCGGAGCGCCTCGGCGAACGCCGCGGCCGAGGCGAACCGGTCGGCCGGTAACTTCTCCAGCGCCGTCGCCACCGCGGCCGCCACGTTGGGCGGCACCGCCTTCCGCGCCTTGGTGACCGGCGCCGCTTCCTCGGTCACGATCTTCATGATGATCTGCTGCGCCGAGGGGCCCACGTGCGGCGGGTTCCCCGTCAACATCTCGTACAGGACACTGCCCAGCGAGTAGATGTCCGACCGGTTGGTGAGGTCCTTCTCCGCCGTCGCCTGCTCGGGGCTCATGTAGTGGGGCGTGCCTAGGCTCAAGCCCGTCTCGGTCATCCGGCCGCCGGCCGCCGCACTCACCGCGAGCGCGATCCCGAAGTCGGCCACCATGGGACGGCCGGCGTGCAGCAGGATGTTCTCCGGCTTGATGTCCCGGTGGATCACCCCCTGGGTGTGCGCGTACTCCAGCGCGTCGGCCACTTCGACCGTGATCTTCACCGCCTCCTCGACGCCGAGCTGGGTCTCGCGATCGAGCTTCTGGCGCAGCGTCTCACCCTCGATGTAGGGCATGACGTAGAAGAGCTGGCCACCCGCCTCACCCGAGTCGAAGAGTGGGAGGATGTTGGGGTGCTGGAGGTTGGCGGTGGTCTTGATCTCGCTGAGGAATCGGTGGGCGCCCACGGCCGCCGCCAG
>NZ_JBZQEK010000139.1:0-5352 GCF_058719085.1 Candidatus Benthicola sp. | reverse complement strand
TCGTAGAAGATCTGCTCCGCGGTCGACTTCTTCCCGTCCAGCATGAGGACGTTGATGAACCGAGTGACTTCCTGGCTTCCGTACTTCGCGTCCGCCGGAGTCTCTCTCGGAACCGCCTTCTGCCTGCGTGACATGTGCCCTTCCTTGAAACGGAAACCCGGCCGAGACGTGAAGGCCGGGTTGATCCCAGTGCTTCTCTCGAGATTCCGTGAATCGGGGCCTGTGCGCCCTGCCGGCGCATGGTTCCCCTCTATGTCTTAGCGCTTGCTGCCGTACTTGGATCGGCCCTGCCTGCGGTCCGATACTCCCGAGGCGTCCAGGGTACCCCGCACGATGTGGTACCGGACACCGGGCAGGTCCTTCACACGCCCGCCGCGGATCAGCACGATGCTGTGCTCCTGCAGGTTGTGCCCCTCACCGGGGATGTAGGCCGTGACCTCGTAGCCGTTCGTCAACCGCACACGGGCGACCTTTCGAAGCGCCGAGTTCGGCTTCTTCGGTGTCGTCGTGTACACGCGCGTGCAGACGCCCCGCTTCTGCGGGTTCGCCTCGAGTGCGGGCGCCTTACGCTTCTTCTCGAGCTCCTGGCGCCCCTTGCGCACCAACTGATTGATCGTGGGCATACTCCAGCCGCTCTCCCTGTAACTCGGTAGCGACAGAAACCGCTCCCCCGGTGCCGTGCATCGTGGCACTCGAAGCAGCGGTTCAAAGTGCGCGGAGACGATTCTCGTCCCCGCCGGAAAACCCTCACCGACCCCTTGGTCGAGAGAACGAGCAAGGTAGGTGGGGTCATTGACCTTGTCAAGGTGGGCTTCCGGCGTCGTGAACGCCCCGGAAGCCCGTGTTCCCGTGCCGGCCTGCCTCCCTCGGGCGGCGCCCTCAGGCCTCGGCCGGCGCCTCCGCCTCCTCGGGCTCCATCTCGCCCCTCAACTCGGCGAACAGACCGCCCGCCGCCACCGGCTCCTCGGGCTCCGGAGCCTTGCGGCGCATGGCGTCCAGCTCCTCCTGGAGGGGCTCTCCGACCAGGAATTCCACGTTCTGGTACCGGTGGATGCCCGTGCCCGCCGGGACGAGGTGGCCGATGATGATGTTCTCCTTCAGCCCCCGGAGCTCGTCCATGGCGCCGCGCACGGCCGCGTCCGTAAGGACCCGGGTCGTCTCCTGGAAGGAGGCCGCGCTGATGAACGACTCCGTCGTGAGGCTGGACTTGGTGATCCCGAGCAGCACGGGCTCGGCCCGGGGCGGCTTCCCGCCGCTGCCGATCACCTCCCGCGTGCGCTCGCGGAACTCCATTCGGTCGACGTGCTCGCCTTCCAGGTACTCGGTGTCGCCCGGCTCGGTGATCTTCACCTTCTGCAGCATCTGCCGCACGATCACCCCGATGTGCTTGTCGTTGATTCGGACGCCCTGCAGCCGGTAGACCTCCTGGATCTCGTTGAGCAGGTACTCCTGCACCGCCCGCGGCCCCTTGACCCGGAGGATGTCGTGCGGGTTGACCGGGCCCTCGGAGAGACGGTCACCGGCCCGCACCATGTCACCCTCGTGCACCCGGAGGTGCTTACCGACGGTCACCTGGTAGACCTGCTCCTCCTCGTTCTCCATGGTGACGATGATCTCGCGCTTCCCGCGCTTGATCCCGCCGAACGAGACGCGACCGTCGACCTCGGTGATCGTCGCCGGGTCCTTCGGACGCCGGGCCTCGAACAGCTCGGCCACACGCGGCAGACCTCCCGTGATGTCCCTCGTCTTGTAGGCCTCGCGGCTGATCTTCGCGATCGTGTCGCCCGGCTGCACCTTCTCCTTGTCGTGCACCAGGAGCTGCGCGCCCACCGGCACGATGAACTCGCGAAGCTTCTTGCCCTTGGAGTCGACGATCTCGATCCGCGGGTGCAGCTTCTTGTCCCGGTCCTCGATGATCACCAGCTGCCGCCGGCCGGTCGCCTCGTCCAGCTCTTCGCGGAAGGTCTCCTCGGGCACGATGTCCTTGTACTGGATCTTCCCGACGTGATCGGCCACGATCGGCTCGGAGTACGGGTCCCACCCGAAGAGCAGGTCGCCCGGAGCCACTTCCTGGCCGTCCGTGACGTGAAGCTGAGCGCCGTACGGGACCGCGAGCCGCGAACGAATCCGGTCCTCCTCGGTCCGCATCAACAGCTGCCCCTCCCGGCTCGTCACCACGGAACGGCCATCCGGGCTCTCCACCGTCGTGACACGCTCGAAGCCCACCGTACCCCGCAGCTTGGACTTCCGCTGCGTCTGGGCGGCGATACGGGCGGCCGTTCCGCCGATGTGGAAGGTCCGCAGCGTGAGCTGCGTGCCCGGCTCACCGATCGACTGGGCCGCCAGGATGCCGACCGCCTCCCCGACGTCCACCACCTTCATGGTCGCGAGGTTGCGCCCGTAGCACTTCTGGCAGATGCCCCGACGCGACTCGCAGGTCAGCACCGAGCGGATCTTCACCGTCTGGAGACCGGCCTCCTCGATCGCGTCGGCCGCCTCGTCCCCGATGATCTCGCCGGCCTTGACGATCACCTCGTCGCTGATCGGATCGACGATGGCCTCACGGGCGACGTTGCCGACGACCCGGTCGCCGAGGGGCTCGATGATGTCCTCTCCCTCCTTGAGGGCCGAGATCTCGAGGCCGAGGACCGTCCCGCAGTCCTCCTCGACCACCGTGACATCCTGCGCCACGTCCACCAGGCGCCGCGTCAGGTATCCGGCATCCGCCGTCTTCAGCGCCGTGTCGGCCAGCCCCTTCCGGGCTCCGTGCGTCGAGATGAAGTACTCGAGCACGCTCAACCCTTCGCGGAAGTTGGCGCGGATCGGGCTCTCGATGATCTCGCCGATGCCGCCCGTGAGCTTCTTCTGCGGCTTGGCCATCAGCCCGCGCATGCCGGCGAGCTGCCGGATCTGGTCGCGGGATCCCCGCGAACCGGAGTCGAACATCATGAAGATCGGGTTGTAGCCGTCACGGGACGCGGCCATACCCTTCACCATCGCGTCCGCCACGTCGTTGTTGGCGTGCGTCCAGGCGTCGATCACCTTGTTGTACCGCTCACCGAAGGAGATGACGCCCTTGTGGTAGGCCCGGGTGAACCGGTCCACGTCCTCCTGCGCCTCGGCCAGGATGGTGGCCTTCTCCGGCGGGATCACCATGTCCTCCATCCCGACCGACACACCGCCCTGCGTGGCGTAACCGAACCCGAAATTCTTGAGCTTGTCGAGGAACTCCGTCGTCCGCGACATGCCGGCCGCCCGGAAGACCTGGAAGACCAAATCGCCGAGCATCCCCTTGCTCATCGCGGAGTTCTGGAACGGCATCTCCTCCGGGAGGATGTCGTTGAACATGATCCGGCCGACCGTGGTGACGATCCACCGGTCGCCGTCCAGGTACATCGCCGGGCGGTGGTAATCCGGGGTCCCGCGTTCCGTCCGCAGAAGCCCGTTCGCCAGCGCCATCTCGATCTCGGCCGCGCCCGTGAACCTCGGCAGCTCGTCCTCGGTCGTGATCTCGTCGAATCCCGGAGGCGCCTTCGTCACGAAGTAACAGCCCAGCACCATGTCCTGGCTCGGGGCCGCGATCGGGCGTCCGTTCGATGGCTTCAGCACGTTGTTGCTCGACAGCATCAGGATCCGGGCCTCGAGCTGCGCCTCGAACGACAGGGGCACGTGGACCGCCATCTGGTCGCCGTCGAAGTCGGCGTTGAACGCCGCGCAGACCAGCGGATGGATCCGGATCGCCTTCCCCTCGACGAGCACCGGCTCGAACGCCTGGATCCCCAGGCGGTGAAGCGTCGGAGCCCGGTTCAACAGCACCGGGTGGTCCTTGATGATGTCCTCGAGGACCTCGTACACCTTCGGGTCGTATCGCTCGACGAGCTTCTTGGCGCGCTTGACCGTCTCGGCGTCGCCCCGCCTCTCCAGCTCGTGGATGATGAAGGGCTTGAACAGCTCCACGGCCATGACCTTCGGCAGTCCGCACTGGTGCAGCTGCAGCTCCGGACCCACCACGATCACCGACCGGCCCGAGTAATCCACTCGCTTGCCGAGCAGGTTCTGCCGGAACCGGCCCTGCTTGCCCTTGAGCATGTCGGAGAGCGACTTGAGGGGCCGCTTGCCGCGCCCGCGGATCGCCTTTCCGCGCCGACCGTTGTCGAACAGGGCGTCCACGGCTTCCTGAAGCATCCGCTTCTCGTTCCGCAGGATCACCTCGGGAGCCCGCATCTCGAGGAGCTTCTTGAGCCGGTTGTTCCGGTTGATCACCCGGCGATACAGGTCGTTCAGGTCGGACGTGGCGAACCGTCCCCCGTCCAGCGGCACGAGCGGACGCAGGTCCGGCGGAATCACCGGGATCACGTCCATGATCATGTGCTCCGGGTTGTTCCGGTTCGCCGGATCCTCGGAGCTGTTCCGGATCGCGTCGATGACCTTCAGGCGCTTCAGCTTCTTCTTCTTGCGCTGCTTGGAGGTCTCGGTCGCGACCTCGACCCGGAGCCGCTCCGCTTCGGAGTCGACGTCGAGCTGGCTCATGAGCGTCCGCACGGCCTCCGCGCCGATTTCCGCGCGGAACTCCGTGTCCCCGTCTTCGCGCGCCTGGTCGGTGAGCTCCCAGTACTCATCCTCGGTGAGCACCTGGCGGACCTCCACCTCCTGGCTTCCGGGCTCGGTGACCACGTAGGCCGCGTAGTAGATCACGCTCTCGAGGTCCCGCAGCTTCATCCCGAGCAGATAGCCCATCTGCGACGGTAGCGTCTTGAAGAACCAGATGTGCGCCACCGGAACCGCGAGCTCGATGTGGCCCATGCGCTCCCGACGCACCTTGGACAGCGTGACCTCGACGCCACACTTGTCGCATACGTGGCCGCGGTACCGGATGCGCTTGAACTTCCCGCAGTGGCACTCCCAGTCCTTCACCGGCCCGAAGATCCGTTCGCAGAACAGACCGTCCCGCTCCGGCTTGAAGGAACGGTAGTTGATGGTCTCGGGCTTCGTCACCTCGCCGTAGCTCCACGACCGGATCTCGTCCGGCGAGGCGATCTTGATCTGCATCCAGTCGAAGTCCGAAGACCCGGCTCCGCGATGGCGGGGGAAATCGATCATCCTGTGTGACCCCTCTGTCGCTGAATATGCGTCTGCGTCACTGCGCGAAAATCGAATCGTCGTCGTCGCTGCCCAGCGTGACGCTGAGGCCGAGCGCCTGAAGCTCCTTGACCAGCACGTTGAAGCTCTCCGGCACGCCCGGCTTGGGCAGGTTCTCACCCTTCACGATCGCCTCGTACGCCCGGCTGCGCCCGGTCACGTCGTCCGACTTGACCGTGAGCATCTCCTGAAGGGTGTGCGCGGCTCCGTACG